>JAPPPC010000611.1 GCA_028817685.1 Rhodospirillaceae bacterium | reverse complement strand
GAATGAGCCGGTGATCGCCGATTTGATCGGCGTCGAGCGCACGGTCGGCGCTTTCATCAATTTCGGTGCGGACTATCACGGGGCCGGCCACATCTTCTATGGCGGCCGCAGCGCCGTTGTCGTTGGCGAAGTCGACAATTCGATCCGGCCGCGAACCGAGCGCTTGCACAGGCTGCTCAAGATTTTCGAAGAAAATGCGATCCTGACCGACAATATCTCGGGCTATCTGTGGAGCAAGATGGGGTATATCTCGCTGTTGTTCGCCACCGCCATGGTGGATGCGACCATTGACGAGGTGATGGCATCGGAGCCGCACCGGCCCTTGCTCGAGGCCCTCGCGCGTGAAGTGATGTCCGTTGCGGAAGCCAAGGGCCTGACCTTGGAAGGGTTCGATCCGTACGAGCCGTCCGGCTTCACGAAGGACGCCGATGCGGCGGCGACGCGCGCGGCGTTCGAGACGATGGTCGACTACCGCAACCGGTCGGAGAAGCGGCACAGCGGCATGTGGCGTGACATCGCCGTGCGCAAGCGCAAAACCGAGGTGAATCAGCTTTTGGTTCCCATGGTGGAAGAGGCCGACGCGCAAGGCGTGCCCGTGCCCCTCAACAAGCGGATGATCGAGCTGGTCTACGATATCGAAGAAGGCCGCCGGCCACAGAGCTGGGACAATCTGTCTGTTCTCGAAGCCGAGATGGGCTGAAAGCAGAGATCGAGGAAAGGAAATACCGATGACCAAACCCGCCGCCCATGTTCTGGCCGCAACCCTGGACGCACACGGCGTGGATGTCGCCTATTGCGTGCCGGGCGAAAGCTATCTGCCGCTGACCGATGCGTTCCTCGATTTTCCAAACATGCAGCTCGTGGTCTGCCGGCACGAGGCCGGAGCGGGCTTGATGGCCTGCGCCCACGCGCGGTTGCGCAATGAGCCCGGGGTCTGCGTCATCAGCCGCGGTCCCGGCGCGATGAACACGGCGATCGCGCTGCATGTCGCCTATCACGACGCGGAGCCGGTCGTATTTCTGGTCGGGCAGGCGGATCTCGACGAGCTGGGTCGCATGACCTTGCAGGAAATGAACTATTCCAAGACCTTCTCCGACACCGCGAAGATGGTAATCGAAGTGGTGCATTCCAGCCAGGTCAGCGAGGCTGTGGCACGCGCCTTCCATGTGGCGCAGGCAGGGACGCCGGGGCCGGTCGTGGTCGTGCTGCCCGAGGATATCCTCTACGGCGAGACGGAGGCCGAGCCGCAGGGGCCGCGCCCGTTAAACCGGCTGGCGCCGTCGCCCGAGGACACGGAGCGGGCGTTGGAACTGTTGCGCGGAGCGGAGAAGCCGCTGGTTATCGCAGGCGGTCGCGTGCATGGGCCGGCGGCGCTCGGTGCGCTGACCGAGTTCGCGGAGGTTTTCGATTTGCCGGTCGCTGTCTCGCAGCGCCGCTTCCACGTCTTCGACAGCCAGCACCCGAACAGTGCTGGTCGGCTCGCCAACCGTGCACCGGCGGAGTTGCTGAGCGTGATGAAGGAGTCCGACTTACTGGTCGTTGTCGGCGAGCGGATTGGGCCGTCGATGAGCCAGGGCTACAGTTTCCCGCGAGCGCCGATCCCGGACCAAGACATGATCCATGTCTGGCCCGACCCGGTCGAGGTCGGGCGCGTCTTCCAACCGACCCTGGGCCTCGGCTGCGAGCCGCATGAGTTCCTAAAGGCGATGCTGGCTGCCGGCCCGGGATCGGTGCCGGCAGCGCGCAAGGATTGGGTCAAGCGGCTCAACGACGCGCATAATTCGGTTATGGAATGGAACCCTGTTTCGGCGAATGACGGGGTCGTGTTCGGCCATGTCATCGGGGCAATCAACAAGCACCTGACGAAAGATGCGGTGGTGACGACAGATGCCGGTAATTTTTCCAGTTGGCCGGCGCGATTCCTGCATATGGGGCAGGACAATCTGTTTATCGGCGCAACGGTCGGCGCGATGGGGCCGGGAGTGCCCTCCGGGGTGGCGGCGGGCCTATCCTCGCCAGGACGGCAGATCGTTGTTTTCGTCGGTGATGGCGGCGTGATGATGACGGGCAACGAGCTGGCGACGGCGGTGCAATACAACGTGCCGATCAAGATTTTTGTCGCCAACAACAGCGCCTATGGCACGATCCGTATGCATCAGGCAAAGGCCTTCCCGGGGCGCGTTTCCGCCACCACGACGTTGCGGAACCCCGATTTCAAGGCCTGGGGCGAGGCGTTCGGCGCCAAGGGTTTCCTTATCGAGTCGGAAGCGGATGCGGAACCAGTGGTCGCCGAGGCCATGGCGCATGACGGTCCGGCGGTGATCGAAACACGCATCAGCCTGAACCATATTTCGCCGGCGGCCCGGATCGACGAAATCGAGTCGCGCTAGCCGACCCGGAAGGAGCCCGTTGGAGAGGGAAAAAGCACTGAAACAATTGAAACAATAAAACCTGGTCCGTGAAATCCGACTGAAAAGGGATTCTCCGATAACAGGGCTGCAACGGTCACACAAACCGAATGGCCGTCGCGCCTGACAACGACAAAAAACGCGGAGTAGATATCATGCCCAGGATCACAAGTTTCGATAGTTTGCCGGTTTTCGGGGCTGCAGCGGCCGGAGGACCGGCGTTGGCGGCGACCTTTCCCTTCCATCGTCCGACCATTGACACGTACGGCGTCGTCCGGTGGCTCAAGCGGATGATCGCCAAGCGGCAGGCGGCCCGCGCCGTGCGGCGTAATCTCTACGCGCTCTCGTCCATGAATGACCGCCAGCTGCGCGACATTGGTCTCAACCGCAGCAACATCGTTTGCGCGGCCGTCGAAGCGGCCGGCCCCACGGCGCGGATGGACGATAATGAGTAAAAGCCGACTGCAGGCGCCAGCCCACCACTTGTGATCTTGTGTCATTCGTTGGAGGGCTGGCGCCGGCAATGCCAACACCCTCACAACGAAGTTTGAAGAACGCCAAAGACGGCGCGATGACAATCAAATCACGCTCCCGTTTATACGGGCATGATAGGCTGAAGGGGCGTGATGGCCGCATCCGTGCGAAAGCTGCGGAAACTGTGAGGTAAGAGAATGCCTGCTCAAGGAACGATCGCACCGCGGGCCGCGCTGGAAGCGCAGGGTCCCGGCCAGTCTTTGCTGGACTATGCGGTGTCGAATTCGCCGGTGATCTTCTACATCGCCGAGGTTGGCGGCCTGCAGCCGCTCAAATTCATCAGCTCCAATATCGAGGCGATTACCGGGCATGACCCGGAGATGTTCCTCAACACGGTTGGCGCCCGGCGTAACCTGATACATCCCGAAGATTTGCCGGCCTTCCGCGAGGCGGTGAACGATTTGAAGGCGCGAAAGCCGGTCTACGAAACCTTTTCGCATGAATATCGCTTTCTGTGCACCGATGGAAACTATGTCTGGTTCCGCGACGAACTGACGATGTCGCTGACGGAAGACGGCGCGACACAGGTCATCGGCTGCATGATCGACGTCACCGCGGAAAAGGAGTCGCAGGCGGCGCTGGAACGCAG
>JAPPPC010000459.1 GCA_028817685.1 Rhodospirillaceae bacterium | reverse complement strand
ACCAACGCGACGGCGAAAAGCCATCCGACCACGTCCCCGTGATGGTCGATTTCGACCTTTGAGGTGGTGCGGTTTAGCTTCCCCGCTAAACGGACATGACACTCGGTGCAAGTTGTCCCCTACCCCCAACCCTCTCCCTGGGGAGAGGGCAGGGTGAGGGGAAGATCGGCTGGAGCACCAGACACGAGGAGAGCCCCATGACCCAACCCGGTTGCCCGCCCATCGTCGGCGTTATCGGCGGTAGCGGCTTATACGAGATCGATGGGCTGACCGATGTCCGGGAAGAGACGGTCGACACGCCTTTCGGCACGCCGTCCGACAGCTTCATCATCGGCAGCCTGGAAGGGCAGCCCGTCGTGTTCCTGCCGCGGCATGGCCGGGGCCACAAGCAATCGCCGACCTCGCTCAATTTCCGCGCCAATATCGACGCGATGAAGCGACTCGGCGTCACGGAAATTGTCTCCCTGTCGGCCGTGGGATCGCTGCGCGAGGATCTGGCGCCGGGCGATTTCGTCATCGTCGACCAGTTCATCGACCGGACCTTCGCGCGTGAGAAGAGCTTCTTTGGCGAAGGCTGCGTCGCGCATGTCTCGATGGCCGATCCGGTCTGCCGGCGCCTCGGTGACGAGATCGAAGCGGCCGCCGGCGGCGCGGGCATTCCCATCAAACGCGGCGGCACCTATCTGGTCATGGAAGGCCCGCAATTCTCGACCCGCGCGGAATCGAACCTCTACCGGCAATGGGGCTGCGACGTCATCGGCATGACCAACATGCCGGAGGCCAAATTGGCCCGCGAGGCGGAGATGTGTTACGCGACGGTCGCCATGGTCACCGACTATGATTGCTGGCACGAGGATCATGACGATGTCAGCGTCGAAGCGGTCATCAAGGTGCTGATGGCCAATGCGGACAAGGGCCGCAGTCTGGTGAAAGCCCTGACCCCGCGCCTGTCGGCCCGCACCGAAAGCTGCCATGCCGGATGTCAGACCGCCCTCGACGTGGCGCTCATCACCGCGCCGGACGCAAGGGATCCCGACATCCTGTCGCGCCTCGACGCCGTTGCCGGTCGGGTGCTCAGCGATTGAACAGACATCGCCTTTATTTTCCCAAACAACTCCAAGGAGTTACAGCGTGCCAAAAGGATACATGATCAGCGCCCACCGCAGCCCCGCCGACCCGGAAAAGGCGGCGGCCTACAGAAAGACCGCGAAGTCGGCCCTGGAAGCCGCCGGCGGCAAATTCCTCGCAGGCGGCGGACAAGTCGAAGCGCGGGAAAACGGAATCGCCGAGCGCACGATCCTTATCGAGTTCGAAAGTTTCGAAGCGGCGGTCGCGGCCTATGAAAGCGACGCCTACCAGGAAGCCCTTCGCGCCCTGGATGGCGGTGCCGACCGGGATATTCGCTTGTTCGAAGGGATCTGAAGAGCGGACGCTCTCTGAAGCGCGGCGCTAGGCCTCCGCGCCACCGGATTTCTTGCGATGGCGGCGCTCCAGAAGCTGCCAGCCGATCAGGCCCGGCAATCCAAGGATCAATTCGCGGAACCGTTTCGCCAGCGACAACGCCAGCGACAGGTCCGGGCTGAGTCCGAGCACGCTGCCGATCAGCACCAGCCCGCCTTCCTGGACGCCGACACCGCCCGGCACCATGAACGCCGCGGCGCGCACCGCCTGAGTCAGGCTTTCCAGGATCAGCGCTTCGACCAGGCTGACGGGATGCCCCATCAGCCACAGCGCGAGCCAGACCTCGCCCGCCTTGGCCAACCGTTCTGCGGCGCGCCAAATGGCGGAAACCGCCAATCGACCGCGCTCCCTGTAAAGATTGTCGAGCGCTGCGTCGAACGCGTCGCCGTCGGGCAAGGATGCGCGGAGCGCCGAGCCCGGCAGCAGGCGCCGCAGAAAGCCCAGAATCCGGGCGGCCGGCGTCATACGCTGCAACCGGAAGAAGATGTACAGGCAGGCGGAAAGCACGAATGCGAACCCGGCGGCCCAATAGGCCAGTACATGGGTCCCCGCGACCGCCAGCAACAGGAACAGGCCGAGCAGGCTGTAGGCGATTTGGGCGCCGGCCTGGATGGTCTTGTCGACAACGACGCTCGCCCCCGTCGTCGCACCGCCCGCGCCGCCGAGCACAAGAAGCCGGGCCCGCAGCAGGTCACCGCCGATTTGCGCGACCGGCAACAGCCAGTTGACGGAAAGCCCGATCCACGTGACGACGGACAGCGAGCCAAGACGTTTCCGGGCGCCCGGCTCAAGTAGGGGCTGCCAGCTGAGTGTGGCCAGAAAAAGCGGCGCAATCTGATAGAGACCCAGGATCAGCAGGCTCCATCCGCCCACCGCCAGCACCGCCGCGACCGTGTCGAAGCCTTGCCAAACGATCAGCCCGATCGCGAGTGCCAGACCGAAACTCAGCGCGGCATAGGCGGTGTTTCTCAATCGCGCCCCCGAGGCTTTATCCCGCGTCTTCCATCGCTAACAAACGGCTTCCGCAGTCGGCAGGGCGAACGGGAGCCGCTGCTTCAGAATATCGATCCGCAGCGTGGAGCCGCAAATCCGTTCGCCGTCGGGGCTGATCGGCAATTCCCCCGGCGCCTCTATCTCGACCCATTCGCGCTGCTCGTAGCGGACGAAGGACGGGCTGCGCCGTGGCAAGGCGCGGAAGTCCGAAAGCAGTGCCGGCAGGTCGCCCAGCGAATAGGCGGGCACCGACAGCAGATCGAGCATGCCGTCGCGCAGCTTGGCCCGCGAGGCGATCCGCGTCCCGCCGGCCCAGCCGCCGTTCATGACCGCGATAAAGGAAAGCGGCGCGCGTTCCACCCCGTCGCTGGTCCGCACCTGCACGGGATAGGCGACCGGCCGCAACGCCCCCAACGTGCCCGTGATCCGGTAGGCCGCGCCGCCAAGCCAACGCTTCGACCATTCCGAGGTCCGGAACGTTGCCTTGGCTCCCAGCCCACCGATCACCGAATTCAGAAAATAGCGCTGATTCACGCGGCCGACATCGATCCTTGTGGGCTCCGCGGAAGCGGCCAGCAACAGCGCCCCACCCGGATCTCGCGGCGGTATGCCGCAACTGCGTGCGAAATCGTTGGCGGATCCCAGCGGCAGCACCCCCATCGTCACTTCGGGTTCCGCGCTCGCCGCCATAAGTCCGTTGGCGACTTCGTTTACCGTCCCGTCGCCGCCGCCGGCGACAACCACATCGATCCCTTCCTCCGCGGCTTGCCGTGACAAGTCCTCGGCGCCGTCGGTCCGGCTGGTCGTCCGCACATCGATGGTATGGCCGCGGCGGCGTACGGCCTCCACAGCGGTTTCGATGTGATTTTCTGAGGCCTTGCCGCCGTTCAGAATCACGCGCACAGAACGACCGCCCAAGATCCCAATCCCCTCTCACCGCAGTTTCGGCTGCTCTTTTGCGGCAGCCCGAGCCCACGAACGCCACCCTCTGTCGCCGATGCTATCGCCGACGGTTCAGCCTTCTAGCAATGTTTCGTCGAACGGACCAGCGGCAGCCCAACGGCCAAACCGCGTTGGCGGCAGA
>JAPPPC010000271.1 GCA_028817685.1 Rhodospirillaceae bacterium | reverse complement strand
CTGTGGGAATCGGGCCATCTGCGGTTCAATCCGACCGGCAGCGTGACCATCTTCACTGGCTCGCACGCCCATGGTCAGGGACATGAGACGACCTTCGCGCAGATTGTCGCCTCGCGCCTCGGTGTGCCGGTCGACAATGTCGAAGTCGTCCATGGCGACACCGACAAGGTGTTGTTCGGCATGGGCACCTACGGCTCGCGGTCGGCGGCCGTCGGCGGCTCCGCCCTGTGCAAGGCGGCCGACAAGATCATCGACAAGGGCCGCAAGATCGCAGCCCACATCCTCGAAGCGTCGGAAGACGATATCGAATTCGCCGACGGCAACTTCACGGTGGCCGGCACCGACAAGACGATGAGCATCGGCGAAGTCGCCTTCGCGGCCTACGTCCCGCACAATTATCCGGAAGATCTGGAACCGGGTCTGAATGAGAGCGCGTTCTACGACCCGCTCAACTTCTCCTTCCCGGCGGGCACGCATATTTGCGAGGTCGAAGTCGATCCGGACACGGGTACGGTCGAGATCATGAACTACACCGCCATCGACGATTTCGGTACGGTCATTAACCCGATGATCGTCGAAGGTCAGGTGCATGGCGGCGTCGCCCAGGGTGTCGGACAAGCGCTGCTCGAAGGCTGCGTTTATGATGGTTCCGGCCAGCTCGTCACGGGCTCTTTCATGGACTACACGATGCCGCGCGCGGACAGCGTGCCCAGTATCGATGTCGGCATGACGGAAGTGCCCTCGCCCCTGAACCCGCTTGGGGTCAAGGGTTGCGGCGAAGCCGGCGCCATCGCGGCACCGGCAGCGACCATCAACGCCGTCGTCGACGCGTTGTGGGATATGGGCGTACGCGATGTGCCGATGCCCGCGACCGCATCCAACGTATGGCAAACCATTCAAAGCGCCGCACAGGCGGCCGAGTAAGGAGGGAAGACAATGTATGAGTTCGACTATAAAAGGCCCGCCTCCCTCGCCGATGCGGTCAGCGCCCTGCAAGCGGCGGAAGACGGCCAGCTCCTGGCCGGCGGCCATACCTTGCTGCCGACTCTGAAGCAGCGCCTGGCGCGGCCGTCCGACCTGATCGACATCTCGCAAATCGGCGAGTTGAGCGGCATCAGTGTCGATGGCGATACGGTGACGATCGGGGCCACGACCACCCACGGCGAAGTTGAAGGATCGGATGCCGTGCGCGGCGCGATTCCGGCCCTGGCCGATCTCGCCGGAATGATCGGCGACCCGCAGGTCCGTCATCGCGGCACCATCGGCGGCTCGATCGCCAACAACGACCCGGCAGCGGATTATCCCGGTGCCGTGCTCGGCCTCGGCGCCACGGTTGTCACCAACAGCCGCGAAATCGCCGCGGACGATTTCTTCCAGGGCCTGTTCGAGACGGCTTTGGACGAAGGAGAGATCATCACCGCGGTGCGCTTTCCGAAACCGGAGAAGGCGGCCTACATGAAGTTCCCGCAGCCGGCGAGCCGTTTTTCGCTGGTCGGCGCCTTCGTCGCCAAGACATCCGGCGGCGTGCGGGTTGCGGTCACCGGTGCCGGTCAGGACGGTGTCTTCCGCGTGACCGAAATGGAGCAGGCGCTCGACGCCAACTTCTCGGCCGACGCGATCGCCAGCATCGCGGTGTCCGACGCGGACCTTAACTCCGACATCCATGGCAGCGCCGAATATCGTGCGCATCTGGTCGGCGTGATGGCCAAGCGGGCGGTCGCCGCCTGCGGCTGAACCGCCTAAGTTAGTTCCGATACGGCGAGGCGTTCCGGCGCCTCGCCGTTTTCGTATCGGCGCCACATTTCCGCGTAGGCGCGTTCGAGATCGCGCGCGAACCGGTCCGTGTCGAAGAGTGGCGATCGCAGCCGCAGCTGCGCGGTTCGGTCGCGCAGCACCGCCAAGCGCTCAGGTGAACGCACAAGATCACGGACCAACATTTTGTAATCACGCATTGATTGCGTGATGAGCTCGGGCAGACCGAAGGCGGTCAGCAGGCTGGCGGACACGCGCGACGCGAAGTGATCACCTTGCAGGGTTACGACCGGCACACCGGCCCACAGCATGTCGCTGGTCGTCGTATGGCCGTTATAGATCCGCGTATCCAGCGCAAGGTCAGCCAGCCCGGCACGCCGCAGATGTTCGGCCTTCGGCACCATGTCGGCAAAGATAAGGCGTTCCGGCAGGAGACCGGCATCGGACGCCGCGCGCCGCAAATTGTCGACCGCCAGCGGATTATTCGGCAGTAACCACAGCACCGCGTTCGGCAAATCTCGCAGTAAATCCATCCAGGCCGCGAACATCACCGGTTCCAGCTTGTAGGTATTGTTGAAAGAGGCAAGGACGACCGCATCTTCCGGCAGACGAGCTTCGGCGCGCGTGATGGGTGGTTCAGCGATCGCCTGATCGCGATTGTTGACCTGATAACAATGCGGCATCGCGGCAAACGCCTCGCTATAAGCCGACTGGACCTCCGGTGGCGTGACAATATCGTCGGTGACGATGTAGTCGAAAAACTCCGCACCGCTGGTCCCCGGGAAACCGAGCCAGGCAACCTGTACCGGCGCCGGCCGCAGTGCCGCGATGTCGAGCCGATGCTGCCGCGTATAGCCCTTCAGATCGATCAGGATATCGATGTCATCTGCATGGATGCGCCGGGCCGCGTCGAGCGTCGGCACACCCGTGAGATCGACGAATCCGTCGCAATCTTCCACGATGCGCCTGCGGTACTCGCTGCCATCATCCGGGCTACAGGCATAGGCGTGCACGGAAACGGCCGACCGGTCATGCGCCCCGAACAGACCCAGCATCAGATGGGCCGTCGCGTGATCATGAAAATCGCTCGACAGGTAACCGATGCGCAGCACGTTCCGTGCCCGCGGGGCATGATCAAACCTCACGCCCCAGGCCGCGACCCTTCGGGCGATATCCCCACTCCAGGCTTGCGCCACGGCAAAGTTACGCGCCGTGTCCATGCTATGACTGACATTGAGGAATGGATCCTCAACGGGCGACGCGCCGGCCGCAAGGGCGGCGCCCGTCATGCGATCGACATGGCCGCGCATCGTGTCAAAGCCGTCCCAGTCGCAGGCCGTCTGCATCGCCGCGAACAAGCCGATGGAGGCGGGATTGTCTTCCGACTGCAAATCCAACGATCGGCGGTAGGCCGCGATGGTCTCAACGATCGCGCCGCACAGTTGCTGACAGGCCGCCAAATGATTGTGCGCCAGGACGTTCTCCGGGGCCAAGGCGACGGCCGTCTCGAATTGGGGCAATGCGGCATCGGTCCCCCGCTCCCGCTGCAGCAGCACGCCGAGCGCGAGAATATCAGCAACGTCCGGCTTCACCGCCGCGGCCAGCCGTTCCCAGACCGCGATGGCATGGTTCACCCGGCCGAGATTGTCGAGCTTCCGTGCCAGATGACGCAGCGATTCAGCATCATCCGGGTTCAATGACGCCGCTTTTGTCAGGACCGCGACCGCCTCTTCACCATTGCCATGGTCGACCAGCACCGCGCCCAAGGTGGCATGGTAGCTTGCGTTGTCC
>JAPPPC010000575.1 GCA_028817685.1 Rhodospirillaceae bacterium | reverse complement strand
ATGCGCGGTCTTCGGATCGGGCTCCTCGGCGGATCGTGCAACCCCGCCCATGAAGGACACCGACATATCAGCCTCTTCGCCCTGCAGCGCCTCCGTCTGGATGCGGTGTGGTGGCTGGTCTCGCCTCAGAACCCGCTGAAGCCGGTAGAGGGGATGGCCTCGCTCGACGAGCGGATCGCGAGTGCCGAATCCGTTGCGCGACACCCTCGTATCGTGGTTTCGGACATCGAGTCCCGGATGGTGACACGCTATACCGCCGACACGCTGCAGGCCTTGCGCCGACGTTACGCGAAGCATCGCTTTGTCTGGATCATGGGCGCAGACAATCTGATCCAACTGCCCCGCTGGCGCGATTGGACGGCGATCGTCGAGATGGTGCCGATCGCGGTGTTCGCCCGGCCAGGCTACTCACAGCGGTCCCTGTTCGGCGCGGCGGCGCACCGCTTTCGGCGAAACCGTTTACCGGATCATGCGGCGGCGGGTCTGGCGGATCGGAAGGCGCCCGCTTGGGTTTTTCTGCACACGCCGTTGCACCCCGCATCCGCCACTGAAATCCGCGCCAACCGGCGCCATCTATCCGAAGATACATCGCTGTAATCTATCGGAAATATTGCTATAATAGATTCTATCACGGGCCTGCAACGAATGAGGAAACCGTCATAGCCATTGATATTCAGACGACCTTGCCTGCGGAAACGCTCCTGACATTGGTCAGGGATCAACTCGAAGATGACAAGGCAGGAGATATCGTCGTTATCGATCTGTCCGGCAAATCGAGCATCGCGGACTATATGGTGATCGCTTCCGGACAATCGACCCGTCAGGTCGGCGCGATGACCGACCATCTTCTTGAAATGTTTCGGAAAAACGGATTGCGCGGCGCCAAGGTCGAAGGCCGTTCGCGGAGCGACTGGGTATTGGTCGATTCCGGCGATATCGTCATCCATCTGTTCCGGCCGGAGGTGCGCGAGTTCTACAAGCTGGAGAAGCTGTGGAGCCATGATCTTCCGGAGACGGCGGAAGCCTCGACCGCGGTTCAAACCGCGTAAGCCTTGCGACTGCTGATCTGCGCCGTCGGCCGCGCCCGTAAGGAGGCCGCGCGCGCCCTCTATGAAGATTATGCCCGTCTGGTGCGCTGGCCGCTCGACCTTGTCGAAGTGGAGGTGCGCAAGCAACTCCCGGACGCGGCGAAACGGGCGGCGGAGACCCAATTGCTGCTGGATAAGGTGCCGGAGGGCGCCGTGGTGGTCGCGCTTGACGAAACGGGCAAGGCATTGTCTAGCCGCGCGTTCGCCAAGCGGATCGGCGGCTGGCGCGACGATGGACGGGCCTGCGTCGCCTTTTTGATCGGTGGCGCGGATGGTCTCGACGATGCGGCTAGGAATCGCGCCGATTTGACGCTATCGCTTGGCCGCCTGACCTGGCCCCATCTGCTGGTCCGCGGGATGCTTGCGGAACAGATCTACCGGGCCCAGCAGATCCTCGCGGGCCACCCGTATCACCGGGATTAAAAATGGTTCGCGTAATGAACCGTTAAGGACAATCGGGTTGGTTACGCGCTGGGGCGGCGTGCCATCAACGAACGGTGATCCGTACTATCCGTGTTAACCGAATTCGCCTATATATCCAGGACCTTTCGACGACGAGACGTACGATGACAGCACCGCGGCCGGTTATCCTTTGTGTCCTAGATGGGTGGGGCGAACGCGCTGAGCGCGACAACAACGCGATCGCGCTCGCGAACACGCCGAATTGGGACCGGTTCGGCGAAACCTATCCGCAAGCGCGGTTGGAAGCGTCCGAGGAACAGGTCGGCCTGCCAGCCGGCCAGATGGGCAATTCCGAGGTCGGGCATATGAACCTGGGCGCCGGTCGCCCGGTGCTGCAGGATCTGCCGCGGATCGATGCGGCGATCGCTGAGGACGCGGTGGCCGATATCCCGGCGCTCCGCGACTTCATGGCCGCGCTGAAGCGGTCCGGCGGGACGGCGCATCTCATGGGGCTGATGTCGCCGGGTGGCGTGCATTCGCACCAGGACCATATCGCGCATCTGGCTAGCCTGCTGGCTGAAAATGATATTCCGGTGGCTGTTCACGCCTTTCTCGATGGCCGCGATACGCCGCCACGCAGCGCGCTGGACTATATGAAGGCGTTTCAGGAAGCCGCGCCGCAAGCCCGGATCGGGACCGTGATCGGGCGCTATTTTGCCATGGACCGGGACAAGAATTGGGACCGGGTCGGGCAGGCCTATGCCGCGCTCACCACCGGCACGGGCGCTCCGGTGGAAACGCCATCGGCGGCGATCCAATCAGCCTACGACCGCGACGAGACGGACGAGTTCGTTCAGCCGAGCATCGTTTACGGCTATCGTGGGATGCAGGACGGCGACGGCGTGCTGGTCGCGAACTTCCGCGCCGACCGGATCCGCGAAATCCTCACGGCGCTGCTCGACCCCGACTTTGCGGAGATTGCCGATCGCAAGCCGGTCCGCTTCGCGGCGGCGGCGGGAATGACGTCGTACTCGGAGGCTTTAGACGAATTCTTGTCGGTACTGTTTCCGACAAAGCAGATCGAAAACGTGCTGGGTGAGGTGGTTTCGGCGGCCGAGCTGCGGCAGTTGCGCATCGCGGAGACGGAAAAGTATGCGCATGTCACGTTTTTCTTCAATGGTGGCGAAGAGCGCACGTTTGAGGGCGAGGATCGAATTTTGATCCCGTCGCCGAAGGTTGCGACCTACGATCTGCAGCCGGAAATGTCCGCGCCGGAACTGACCGACCGGCTGGTGGCGGAGATTGAAAGCGGGACCCACGATCTCATCGTTGTGAACTTCGCCAACACCGACATGGTGGGGCATACGGGCGTGCTTGAGGCGGCGATGCGTGCGGTCGAGACCGTCGATAGCTGTCTGGGCCGTCTCGAAGCTGCGGTAAACGCCGCGGGTGGGGTGATGATCGTGACCGCCGACCACGGCAATGCGGAGATGATGACGGATGCCGCGACGGGTCAGGCCCATACGGCGCACACGATGAATAAGGTCCCGGTCTTCGTGGTAGGGGAGGTCGTACACGTACAAGGGCTGCGTGATGGGCGACTCGCCGATATCGCACCGACCTTGCTGGATCTGCTCGGCCTTGCACAGCCGGCGGAGATGACGGGCCAATCGTTGATCGTCCGGTACGGTGAGGCCCGTGCGGCGGAGTGACCGGCCCCTGTTCCGATCGGTTTTCTTGGCGCTGCTGATCGCGTTGGGCACAGCTGCTGCGGCGCAGGCCCAGCCGAAGGAGAAGGACTTACGCTCGGTCGAGAAGCAGATCGAGCGCGAGAAGCAGCGGAAAAAGGCACTCGAAGCGCAAAGCCGAAAATTGTCGCTGGAAACCGCCGCTTTGCGGCGCGAGCTCATCGAGGTGGCACGGAGCGCGCAGGAAAAGGAAGCCTTGCTGACGAGTTTGGAGGCGCAGCTGTCGCGCCTGGTCCGTGAAGCCGAGGACCGGGAGGCGGCACTGGCCGACCAGCGGCGCCGTCTGGCGGGCACGCTCGGCGCGCTGGCAAGGCT
>JAPPPC010000504.1 GCA_028817685.1 Rhodospirillaceae bacterium | reverse complement strand
CGACAATGGTATCAGATTGTTCGCGTCTGTATTTATACATATTTTCAATTAGTTATCCGTATTTTCGCTAGAACGCGACGATTCCGCTGCCCCAGACAAACGGACTTCAGACCTGCGGGGAAGTGCGAACGAAAACGGCCGGAGCGTTTATTGGCTCCGGCCGATTCTTGGCGGCCGATCGGCCGCTATCTTCGGTAAATGTATCTAGACGACGCCGTAGGCCAGCATCGCATCGGCAACCTTGACGAATCCGGCGATGTTGGCGCCGGCCAGGTAATCGACCTTGCCGCCGCTCGTCGCGCCATACTCCGCGCAGTTGTCGTGGATATCCTTCATGATGCCTTTCAACAGATCCTGCAGTTCCTCTTCCTTCCAGGAAATGCGGGCGCTGTTCTGGCTCATTTCAAGACCGGAGACCGCGACGCCGCCGGCGTTGGCCGCCTTGCTGGGCGCGTAGAGGATACCGGATTCCTGGAATGCCTCGATGCCGTCCAGTTCGGTCGGCATGTTGGCGCCTTCGGAGACCGCCATGCAGCCATTGGCGAGCAGGGCCTTGGCTTCGTCGCCATTGATCTCGTTCTGCGTCGCGCACGGCACGGCGATGTCGCAGGGCACGTTCCAGGGACGGCCTTCATGGAATTCGCAGCCGAACTCGTCCGCATACTCCTTGATGCGGCCGCGGCGAACCTGCTTCAGGTCGACCATGTAGGCGAGCTTATCTTCGTCGATACCGTTGGGGTCGTGAATGAAGCCCGAGGAATCCGACATGGTCAGCACCGTACCGCCCAGTTGCCGGACCTTCTCCGCCGCATAGGTCGCCACATTGCCGGACCCGGAGATCGCGACCTTCTTGCCGTCCAAGCCGTTACCGGCGTGCTGCAGCATGTTGTCGAGCATATAGATCGTGCCGTAGCCCGTCGCCTCGGTCCGAATCAAGCTGCCGCCATACTCCAGCCCCTTACCGGTGAGAACGCCCACGAACTCATTGGCAAGACGCTTGTATTGACCGAACATGTAGCCGATCTCGCGCGCGCCGACGCCGATATCACCGGCCGGCACGTCCGTGTCCTCGCCGATATGGCGATGCAGCTCGGTCATGAAGGACTGGCAGAACCGCATGACTTCATTGTCCGACTTGCCCTTCGGATTGAAGTCGGCACCGCCCTTGCCGCCGCCCATGGGCAGGCCAGTCAGGCTGTTTTTGAAGGTCTGCTCGAATCCGAGGAACTTGAGGACGCTCAGGGTCACCGTCGGATGGAAACGGATGCCGCCCTTGTACGGGCCGATCGAGTTGTTGAACTGCACCCGGTAGCCGCGGTTGACGCGGATATTGCCGTTATCGTCTTCCCAGCACACGCGGAACAGAACCGCCCGATCCGGCTCCGCCATCCGCTCCAGAATTTGCATTTCCTGATACTGCGGCTTGTCCTGAATGTAAGGAATGATCGAGGCGGCCACTTCCTGCACCGCTTGATGAAATTCAGTTTCGCCCGGATTGCGTTTTTGCACCCCGGAAATGAAACGATCAAGGCTATCTGAACGTACTGTCATTGTTTTCTCCTTAGGCCAATCAGTTCTGGCGGCGAACGCCCAGTCGAGTCGGGAAAAGCCGCTGTGAATTATTGTCAGGCGTCGAGGACGATCGCGCCCTTGGGAACGGAAACGCAGGCCAAGCAGCTGCCAGACTCAGGTTTCTCGCCCGGCTCGGACAGATATTCGACATCGCCGGACTTGATCGCGGTAATGCATGTTCCGCAGTTGCCGGCCCTGCAACCGAAGTCGATATCGACGCCATTCTGCTCGGCAAAGTCGAGGAGTGAACCGATGGACGGATCCCATGCGGCCGTCGTGCCAGATTTATCAAACTTGACCTCGAACGAGGCATCGCCGCTTGCCGCTGCCGGTGCCTGGTCGGTCGCCGTGTCCGCTTCCTTTTTCTTCTGAACGGTGGCGGGTCCGAAGGCTTCGTAGTTGATGTCCTTCTCCGGCACACCCCATTCGCGCAATCCTTCGAACAGCGAGTTCATCATCGGCGGCGGGCCGCAGAAATAGTACTCGTAGTTGCTCGACGGCAGGACCCGCTTGAACAGGTCCGCGCCAACTCGCTCGGCGTGGTGATAGTCCTTGCCCTCGACGTCGTCGTCGCCCGGGCTGGAATAGCACACGTGCAGATGGATGTTCTCGTGCTCCGCCGCCAGACGTTCGAGATGTTCCTTCATGACGTGCTCTTTGCCGTTCCGCACGCCGTAGAAGAAGTGGCATTCCCGCGTCGATCCAATATCGACGATACGGTTGACCATGCTCATCACCGGCGTGAGGCCGATGCCACCACCGATCAGAACGACCGGCGTATGCTTCGCGGTATCGAGGAAGAAATGGCCGCCCGGCGCCTTCACATCGAGGATATCGCCTTCATTGAGCTGGTCATGGAAGAAATTGGACGACAACCCGGGCGGGACTTCCGGCTTGTCCCGGGGCGGCGGAACCGCCTTGATGGAGACCCGGTAGTAGTCCGGTTTCGGGCTATCCGACAGCGAATAGCACCGCATCACCTGTTTCGGCTGGCCGGCGATATCGAGCCGGAAGGTCAAATACTGACCAGGGTCGAATGCCGGAAGGGGCTTGCCATCATGCGGTCGCAGATAGAATGAGCAAATCCCCCCGCCTTCAGGGACCTTACGGGCAATCTCGAACTTTCGGAAGCCGCTCCAAGAGAATTCGTTCTTCTCTCGCTCGAAATCCCATTTGCTCATGATCTCGGCAACGCGGGATTGGAGTAGATTTTGTTCCGAATCGTGAATGCCCGTCGACAATCGTGCCGCTTGAAAGCCGTTCCACATGAGAAGGCAGATATACGCAGCCATCGCCGCGAGCACGGCGAGTGCTGCAAATTGAACGAGTGTTGTCATCCTCCCCCCAGCCGACGTCTATTAGAATTTGCGTCGTAGTTCCAACCGTACCCCTGCAAGATCTTCGAGGTTGTTCTCGCGCCAACCATACATGGCGTCCGCCCGAACGATCCAGGCCGCCGAAATCGGCAGCTGGTAGCGAACACCGAGGGCGTACTGGTCACCGCCGGCATTGGTACCGATGGAATTGCCGCCAAACGGCTGAACCGTCACCGCCTCGACAACGATCTATCGTCAAATTTGACCATATTTTGTCTTGGTTAACAATGACCAGTGTTACATGCCCACAGACAAACCGCTACCGTGATACTTCAAATCCTTTGTCGATGCACGATTTAACAGTTTGATTCTTTTTAAAATTATAACAATCATTTACCCATCTCTTTCGAGCTCGCGGACATCATCCGACGCTTAAATTTGTTTCCGTTGTGATATTCATGACACAGTGTGCATTCCTGTCGAACCTGCCCTTTGGCATGGCATTGGGTACAGGTACCGTTCTCTATCGAATTGAAATTGCTCTCAAATTTCAGCGGATCATGGTGCTTGAACGAGCCAGCATAGTCCGCTTTATCGTTTAGCTTGTGGCAGGTTTCGCAAGACGTCCCCGGACCAAGCAAATTCAGATGCGGACCGTGCGAATAG
>JAPPPC010000384.1 GCA_028817685.1 Rhodospirillaceae bacterium | reverse complement strand
CGGCCGGGTCCTGCAGGGCGCGGCGGCGGGCATCATCCAGCCGCTGATCATGGTCACCCTGTTTCGGGCCTTTCCGGAAGGACGGCGCGGTCAGGCCTTGGGCCTCTACGCCATGGGGCTTGTCTTCGCGGCATCGGTCGGGCCGGTCTTCGGTGGCATCGCGATCCAATCTTTCGATTGGCGGGCGATCTTCTACATGCCGCTGGTCCTGGTCGCGTTGTGCGTGCCGCTTGGCATGATGTTCATGCCGAACGAGCGAGGTGATAAAGCGGTCGCCTTCGACTGGCTCGGTTACGGGCTCATCGTCGTGGCGATGTATTGCCTGATCACCGCAATCTCGAACGGGCTGCGCGACGGTTGGACGTCGGATTACATCGTCGGCCTGTTTGTCGGCGCTTTTGTCTCCAGCGTGGCCTTCCTGATGTCGCAGACCCGCGAATCCGCCTCGCTGCTCGATCTCAGCCTGTTCCGCAGCAAGATGTTCACCATGGCGATCCTGGTGACCATGTTGTCCGCGGTCGGTAATTTCGCAACGGTCTACGCCATCCCTGTCGCCGCCCAGCTGGTGCAGAATTTGACGGCGCTCGATGCTGGTCTTGCCCTCATGCCGGCGATGATGATGGCGGTCATCTTCATGCCGATCAGCGGCCATTTGTCCGACAAGATCGCGCCGCACAAGGCGCTGTATTTCGGCCTCACCTTCTTGGCGCTGGGTGCGCTGCCCTTCGCCTTCGCCGACGCCAATACCTCGTTCTATAAGATCGTGCTGTACGGGATGGTCGGGCGTTGGGCGACCGCATTCGTGCAGCCCTTCATCATGAATACGGCACTAAAGACCTTGCCGCCGGAGAAGCTCAACGCCGGCGGCGGCACGGTGAATTTCTGCCGCCATCTTGCCGGTTCGATCGGGATGAACATCTGGGTCGTCTTCGTCGACTGGCGTATCGAATTCCACAGCGACCAGATTTCGACCCTGACCCAGCAAGGCGAGGCGAGCAGCAGCTTGCTGCGCGGCGTCTCGCAAATTTTTCGCGAGGCCGGCGTACCCGAAGTCGTGCACGCGCCTGGCGGCCTGCACTATTTCGGTCAGATGATCGAGGCGCAAGCGACCGCGCTCGCCTTCCAGGACGGCTTCTGGGTGCTGGTCGTCTCCTACCTCGCCGGCATCATCCCGGCGATTTTCCTCGGCATCGAATACAACAAGCAGCGCAAGAAATAGGTCGCAGTCGCGACTCCATTTTTCGGAATATTTCATACATGACGGCTGGAGACGACCATTTCGGTCTTTCTTCGAGGGTCGGCGAAATCCCGGTTGCGGCGCGTCCGCGAACCGGATTAGAACAGGCGCCCGCTCGACATTCGGGCGGGTAACACAAACGCGGAAACGGAAGATGATGCGTCACATAAGGAATTTATACGGGCCTGAAAAACCCGCCACCCGCCGGGGCTGACGCGCGCTTTAAACCGCCTGTCTCGCCCCGCGATACTGAACGCACAGGAGCGAGACACATGACCTTATTTACAATCACATAGCCGAATAGCCGGCACCGCTAATTGGGTGACCGGGCTTCATTCGTTAGGTCCTTACAGGGACCGTTGTTCGCTTCGCTATGGTGCGGGTTCCGTATGCCCGGCCGGCGCGCCCGACGCCCGTAATGCGCCCCGCGTGTGTCACGAATGCGAATGGCCGGATGGGCATGTAGCTCAGTTGGTAGAGCACCGGATTCTTAATCCGGTTGTCGTGGGTTCGAATCCCACCATGCCCTCCAGGATGTAGCTCAGTAGGTAGAGCACTAGACTCTTAATCTAGCTGTCGAGGGTTCGACTCCCTCCATCAAACGCGACTGAAAATCGCACAGCCCATCAAGCTGTACTCAATTTGGGGTGCCGGAAGGAAACCAGGCGCGCCGGTTTCTTCGGAGACCGGTGGGCCAGGCGCGGCGGCGCTTTGCGCCAGAACATCTCCGCGCGCACCACTATCGACGGCAACCTATCGGGCACGCCGGCTCCCACGGGACCGGAACCCCCGATGCGTTCCGCGACAGCGCGGCGCCCGGACGTCACGACCCGCTCCGTCCGCGTCGGTGTCCTTCCGGTCACTCCGTTTAAAGCAGTTGGTTTGGAACTTTTTCGTTCCGTTACGTCAAACATAAACAAGGAGAAGACCTATGGTTTTCAAGATCGATAGGATCGCGGATACGGAGCTCGGGCTCCTGTACCGCGACCGGGTCTTCCAGAAGGTTCTGGGACCCGGTGTCCACCGGCGGGTGGGCGCAGGCCGCACCGAAGTCCACAAGCTGGACCTGATGCGGCTGCCGGTCAGCGACAAGAAGCTGGACGCGCTCTACATGACGCATCCGGCGGTCGTGGCCGAGCACTTCACGGTTGCGGACATGGCCGACACCGAGCTCGGCCTGGTCTACGCCGACGGCAAGCTGATCGACATGATCGGTCCGGGGTCCCGGGCGTTCTACGCCAAGGGGCTGCGTGAGATCGCGGTGCGCAGCATCGACGCGGATCGCGAGATCGAGGTGCCGAAGGCGCTTGTCGCACCGTTCGGCTTGATGAAGGCGACGCATTTCGTCCTGCCGGTCGAGGTGCCGTCCGATCATGTCGGTCTGCTGTATGTCGACGGCGTGTTCCACCGGCAACTGGCCCCGGGGCGGTACGCCTTCATCCGGGCGGTCCACCGGGTCGACTCCGTGATCCTCGATCTGCGGCTGCAGACACTCGAGGTGACCGGTCAAGAGGTGCTGACCCGCGACCGGATCGGTCTGCGGGCGAACCTCACCGCGGTGTACCGGATCGCCGATCCGGCGGTCGCGGTGTCCGTCGCAGCCGACCTGCGCGACCACCTGTACAAGGCGCTTCAGTTCGCGCTGCGCCAGGTGATCGGCACCCGGACCCTCGAAGAGGTGCTGGGCGACAAGCAGGGCATCAACGCGGCGATCGCCGAGCATCTCGCCGGCGATCTCGCGGAGACCGGAGTCGAGGTGCCCTCTGACGGCGTGAAGGACATCATCATTCCGGTCGACGTTCGGGAGCTGATGAACCGGGTCATCGAGGCGGAGAAGACCGCCCAGGCCAACGTCATCAAGCGCCGGGAGGAGACCGCGGCGACGCGGTCCCTGCTGAACACCGCGAAGCTGATGGAGGACAACCCGGTTCTCCTGCGGCTGAAGGAGCTGGAGGCGCTGGAGAAGGTCTCCGAGAAGGTCGGTAACGTCATCGTCGGCAACGGCATGGACGGCGTTCTCGAGGATCTGGTGCGCATCCGGCCCAAGCAAGGAAAGGAGGCTTAAGGAAGGCCGGAGCTCTTTTTAGGGGGCTCCGGCCTTTCGCTATTCGGCGGCCTGGCGCGTGGCGCGCCGGTCGTCGCTCGCGGAACGGTCGATTTGCCCGTCCATGTCGACAACGCAGCCATAGTCGGCTTCCGCGCCCTCGGCAGTAACGTATCCCTCGTCGAGATCGCGCTGCACGGCGTCATAGTCCCGGGTCCACGGGTTGCCGTAGCCGGACCCGCCGGCGAGGACGAGGTCGCCCCGCTGGCCCGTATCCGTGA
>JAPPPC010000008.1 GCA_028817685.1 Rhodospirillaceae bacterium | reverse complement strand
GGCGCACTCTTTCGACACCAGGAAGGCGGTGCCGACCCAGGCGCCGACGGCGCCGAGCGATAGGGCGGCCGCAACACCGCGCCCATCTGCGATGCCGCCGGCGGCGACGACCGGTCGCGGCGCCACAGCGTCGACGACCTGCGGGATCAGCGGAAAGTTCGCGATCTTGCCGGTGTGACCACCGGCCTCATAGCCTTGCGCTACAACGATATCGACCCCGGCCTCGACCTGACGCATCGCGTTGCGCGGTGAACCGACGAGGCCCATGACTGTCATGCTTTTTTCGCGCGCCATCGGTACGACCCAGGACGGGTCGCCCAGCCCCGCGGCGAACATCTGCACGTCTTCTTCCATGATCACATCGACCTGCTGCTGGATCATGTTCTTCTGGTTCGACCCCGGCGTCTCGCCGCGATCGCCCGACGTGTTCGCCACGACGAATTCATTGTCGAGCGCGACCTGTTCGAGCCCATGCTGCGCCCTCAGATCTTCGACGAAGGCGACATGCTTGGGAAAATCCGCTTTCAGCTGCGCGCGCACTTCCGATCGGGTATTTCCCGCGCCGCCCGCCACCTTGGCCGGCAGGATCAGATCGACGCCAATCGGCTTGTCGGTCAGCTTGCGCGTTTCTCGGATTTGGTTGCGCAATTCATCCGGTGTCAGACCCGACCCGCCAACGACCCCCATGCCGCCCGCCTCCGACACAGCGGCGACCAAAGCCGGCGGCGTCGCCAGCCCCCGCGACCCCATGCCGGCGAGCAGAATCGGATATTCGATATTGAGCATTTCGCACAGCGGCGTGCGAAAGACGGGGCCGGTCATGGGAACGTCTCCTGCGGTTCGTACCTGTTCACCGGATATCGTAGCCTTTCACGGCGGCTGGACAAACCGGCGTCGATCTTCGCAGGATGAGGTGGCGGCGCCCGACAGAAGGTGGCCGCCGAAACGGGGAGACCAGCCATGCCGTATCGCGATCTGCGCGACTATATCGAGGAACTCGACCGCCGCGACCTGCTGCAGACCGTCGACGCGCCGATGGACAAGGATACCGAGCTGGTGCCGCTGGTCCGGCTGCAGTTCCGCGGCCTGCCGGAACCACAGCGCAAAGCCTTCTGGTTCCGTAACGTGACCGACCCGCGCGGCACCGATTTCGAGGGGTCGTCGGTTGTTCTCGGCGCGCTTGGCAGCTCCCGTGCGGTCTATGCTGCCGCCTGCGGGGTTGAAGAAGATGCTATCGCGCCGCATTGGGCCAAGGCGCATGGCAGCCATCAGCCACCAACCGTGGTCGCGGCGGAGGACGCCCCGGTCAAGGCAAACGTGATCCGTGCGCCCGACCTGGGCGATGGCGCCGGCAAATTCCCACACCTGATCTCGACCCCGGGATTCGACCCTGCGCCCTATATCACCGCTGGCGCCTGGGTGACGCGCGATCCGGAAAATGGCGACTACAATCTCGGCATCTATCGCGGGATGATCAAGGCGCCGGACCGCATCGGCTGCGCCACCGACGTGCCGAACCAGCATCTCGCCATCCAGTGGGACAAGGCGCGGCGGATGGGCAAACACCTGGAAGCGGCGATCATCATCGGCGGCCCGCCCTCCCTGCTGCTGGCGGCGGCGAGCAAGGTGCCATATGGCGTCGACGAATATGGCCTCGCCGGCGCACTGAACGGGGCGCCGATCGACGTGGTTCCGGCGGAGACCTTCGACTGCATGGTCCCGGCTCGGGCGGAGATCGTCATCGAGGGCATCATTCGCACCGATATCCTGGAACCGGAGGCGCCCTTCGGCGAGGCGAGCGGCTATCTCGGCCCGCGCAAGATGGAGAAGGTTTTCGAAGTTAAGGCGATCACCCACCGCGACCAGCCGATCTGTCAGGGCATCATCAGCGAATACCCGCCGAGCGAAAGCAGCGTGATCCGTAAGATCGCCTTTGACGCGATCTATCTGAACCACCTCAAGGGCGCCTGTAACATTCCCTCGGTGACCAAGGTCGCCTGTCACGAGATGGCGAGCTGCAACATGATGTTCGTCATCCAGCTCGACAAACCGGCCATCGGCCAGCCCTGGCAAGCATTGCGGGCCGCGGCAGCCTTCGACGCCTCGCTCGGCAAGATCTTTGTCGCGGTCGACAGCGACGTCGATCCGGATTCGATGGATCAGATCCTGTGGGCCCTGTCCTACAGCATGCAGCCGCACCGCGATGCGGAAATCATCCGCGGTAAGGTGCCCCGTCTGGACCCGTCGATTCCACCGTCGGCGGACGAGGTCTATCCCGATGGACAGGGCGCTTCGGCCCTGCTGATCAACGCCTGCCGTGAGCACCCCTACATGCCGGTATCGCTGCCGCGGCAGGATTTCATGGAAGCTGCGCTGAAACGCTGGGACGAACTCGGTCTGCCAAAACTCGATCTGCAGGCGCCCTGGCACGGCTACCCGCTGACGCAATGGACTGAGGAAAACGCGGAGGAGGCCGAATTGGCCGTCACCGGCCGCTACTACGAAACCGGCGAAAAGCTCGCCGGACGGCGCGAAGACACGGATTAGAACGCTACAGCAACGAGGAGCCACCGATGCCCGACACCTTCGCCTTCGAGGTGAGCGACCATATCGCCACCCTGACCCTGAACCGCCCGGCAAAGCTGAACGCCTTCACCAACGAGATGCTGGAGGCCCTCGTCGCCTCGATCGACGACTGCGAAGAGCGCGACGATGTGCGCGTCGTCATCCTGACCGGCACCGGCCGCGGTTTCTCGACCGGCGGCGATGTCAGCGCCATGGGCGATCAGGTGGACAACCGGCCGCACACGACCAAGGACCGCATCTATGGCGGCGTCCAGGCCTTCCCGAAGCGCCTGGCCCGGTTCGACAAGCCCATCATCGCGGCCGTGAACGGGCTCGCGGTCGGCGGCGGCATGGATCTGGCGCTGGCGTGCGACTTCCGCACCGCCGGACAGTCCGCGCGCTTTGCGGAGACCTACGCCAAAATCGGGTTGGCGCCAGGTGGCGGCGGCGCCTATTTCCTGCCGCGATTGGTCGGCATGGGGCGGGCACTGGAATTGCTCTGGACCGCGGACTTCATCGACGCCGACACGGCAAAGGAAATCGGCCTGGTGAACCATGTCTTCCCGAACGAGACTTTAATGGAAGAGACCCGCAAGATCGCCACACGTATTGCCTCGATGCCCCCCCTCTCCATACGGCTGATCAAACGGGCTGCCTATCAGAGCGCCAGCAGCGACATGGCAACCGCGCTCGATCTGATCAGTTCGCATATTGCGGTCGCCCGCGCCGGCGCAGACCATCCGGAAGCGATCGCCGCCTTCAAGGAGAAACGACCGGGCAAGTTCGTCGGTTACTAAGCCAAAGGAGAAACGGCCATGACACAAGGAAAAGTCGCGATGATCAGCGGTGGGGGCAGCGGCATGGGTGCCGGTGCGGCGCGCCGGCTGGCGGCGGAAGGCTATAACGTCGCGATCCTCTCCTCCTCCGGCAAGTGCGAAGCGGTGGCAGCAGAGTTGGGTGGAGTCGGCGTCACCTGATCGAATCAGTCGAATGCAGATCTGCAAAGG
>JAPPPC010000374.1 GCA_028817685.1 Rhodospirillaceae bacterium | reverse complement strand
TCCTGTATGACCTCGAGTGGCGCGTCGGGCAGGATGCCCCGGCGGCCACCCGTGGCCTCCAACGCGATAACTTGCGTGATTTTGACGTCGCCGACCTGCCACTTGTTCATGCCATACCCCTTCGCGATTGATGGCGAGCATTGAACACACTGACCCACGCTGGTTCAATGGGTCGGCAACGAAGGGATGGAACATGGCCTACGAAACGATCGAAGTGCGCCCGATGGCCGGTGCGTTGGGCGCGGAAATCGCGGGCGTCGACCTGACGAACCTCGGCAATCAGGCATTCAGCGAAATTCACCAGGCGCTGCTCGACCACCAAGTGCTGTATTTCGACGATGCGCCGCTTGACGACGACCAGTTGGAGGCATTCACCCTGCGGTTCGGCCCGTTCGGCAACACGCCGTTCGTGGCCTGCATGCCGGACCATCCGAATATCATCGAGGTGCGCAAGGACGCCGATGAGTCTGGGATCAATTTCGGCGGACGCTGGCATTCCGATTTCAGCTTTCAGGAAACCCCGCCGAGCCTGACCCTGCTCAACGCCCGCACCGTCCCGGAAGCCGGCGGCGATACGCTGTACGCCGACATGTACAGCGCCTACGACGCACTGTCCGACGGCATGAAGACGATGCTGGAAGGCCGCCGCGCGGTGCACAGTGCCCGGCGCTCCTACGGGACCGGCGGCCGCTTCACGGCCAACCCGAATTTGACCCGCATGACCGTGCATCCGAGCAAGGAAGGCGATGCGGAACTGTCGCACCCGATCGTCCGAACCCATCCGGAAACCCTGCGCAAGGCGCTTTACGTCAATGCGGTCTACACCGTCCGGTTGGAGGGCATGACGGACGCCGAGAGTGCCCCGATCCTGGATTATCTGTACGCACATTCGACGCGGCCGGAATTCACCTGCCGCGTCCGCTGGGGCGAGCATGGGCTGGCGATCTGGGACAATCGCTGCACCCAGCACTATGCGGTAAACGACTATCACGGACAGGCACGGCTCATGCACCGAACGACCTGCGCCGGCACGAAACCGGTCTAGGGGACAGTTCCATGCGCGCAGTCGGTTTGATGACCCATGGCGGACCCGAGGTCCTCGAGGTGGTCGATGTTCCGGAAGTTCAGGCAGGGCGGGGGCAGGTGCGGCTTCGCATCTATGCCGCTGCCGTCAACCCGACCGACACGATGGCGCGCAACGGGTCGCGGGCCGAACAGCAGAAAGCGGATCCGCCGCCCTATGTGCCCGGCATGGATGCGGCAGGCGTCGTCGACCAGGTCGGCGACGGGGTGACGACCGGTGTCCAGGTCGGCGATGCGGTCATGGCGATGGTCGTGCCCAACGCGGCCCACGGCGCGTACCGGGAACAGATCGTCCTCGACCAGCGCGCGGTCGTCGCCGCCCCGAAGGGCACCTCGCATATCGAAGCCTGCACCCTACCCATGAACGGGCTGACCGCGCGGCAGTCGCTCGACCGGCTGGCGCTGCAACCGGGCCAGGTGCTGGCGGTGACAGGGTCGGCCGGCGCTTATGGTGGCTATGTCATCCAACTCGCCAAGGCGGAAGGGCTAACGGTCATCGCCGACGCCGCGGACAGCGACCGGGATCTGATCGCGTCCTTCGGCGCGGATATCATCGTGCCGCGCGGCGACGATGTGGCCGCGCGCTTCCGCGAACACTTTCCGGACGGCGTCGACGGGCTGGCCGATGGGGCGGTCTTGAACGAGAAGGTCGTCGCCGCGGTGCGCGACGGCGGCGGCTTCACCGCCGTGCGCGGCTTCGAGGGCGAACCGGAGCGCGGCATCCGTTTCATGCCGACCTGGGTCCGGCAGTATGACGGCGAGTACGAGAAACTCGACCGGCTACGCCAGCAAGTAGAAGACGGCACGCTGACCCTGCGCGTCGCCGACACCTACCCCGCCGACCAGGCGAGTGCGACCCACCGCCGGCTCGAAGCGGGCGGGACGCGCGGCCGTTTGGTCATCACATTTTAATTTCGGGTTCGGAGACAGGCATGCAGCAAGGCCACATCAATTTCACGCGCATGGAAAAGGTGATCTTCGGCGAACCCGCCGCCGAGGCGGTGAAGGCGGAAGCCGAACGCCGCGGCGCCACCGGCGTGTTCCTGCTCGTCAGCGGCACCCTGAACCGGGAGACCGACGAGGTCGAGAAGGTCCGCCAGGCGCTGGGCAACCTCTATTGCGGCACCCATGACGACATGCCGGCGCACAGCCCGCGCGAGGCAGTGGTCGCCTGCGCCAATGCGGCACGCGATGCCAACGCCGACCTTCTGGTCAGCCTCGGCGGCGGCTCGACGACGGATGGCGGCAAGGCGGTGACGATCTGCCTGAAGCACGGCATCACCGACGTGGATGGGATGGAAGCGTTCCGCACCGTTGTCGACGAAGAGGGCAATCGGCACTTCCCGGAATACGCCGCGCCGGACGTGCGCCAGATCGTCGTGCCCACCACCCTGTCCGGTGGTGAGTTCAACGCCCGCGCCGGCATCACCAATTCCAAGCTGCGCCTGAAGCAGAGCTTCATGCATCCGGGCATCATCCCCGTGTCGGTAATCCTTGATCCGGCGGTCACCGTACCGACCCCGGAATGGCTGTTCCTGTCGACCGGCATCCGCGCCGTGGACCACGCTGTCGAGACCTATCTCTCCATCGATTCCAACCACTACACCGACGGTGCCTGCCTGCAGGCGCTCAAGCTGCTCGGCGACGGGCTGCCGCGGGTAAAGGCCGATCCGGGCGACATGGAAGCGCGGCTGAACTGCCTGATGGGGGCCTGGATGTCGATGACCGGTGTCATCACCGGGGCCCGGCTCGGCGCCAGCCACGCCATCGGTCATATCCTCGGCGGCAGCGCCGGCGTACCGCACGGCCACACCTCCTGCATCATGCTGCCCTATGTGTTGGACTGGAACGCCTCGGTCAATGGCGACCGGCAGAAGGATATCGCCGCCGCGATGGGACAGGCCGGCACGCCGTTGTCGCAAATCTTGGACGACTTCATCCGCAATCTCGACATGCCGCGCCGCATCCGCGAGACCGGCGTCGAGGAGAGCGACCTGCCGCGGCTGGCGGAGAATTGCATGCTCGACGACTGGACCTTCTCCAACCCGCGCAAGATCCGGACGCCGGAACAGGTGATGGAGATCCTGAAGCTGGCCTATTAGGCGCGCCTCGATAAGGAAACGAAACCAATGACATACGAACTCATCGACGTTTCGCCGCTGCCTGGCGCGCTGGGCGCGGAAATTTCCGGCGTGGATATGGCGCAGCCGCTCGGCAACCAGCTTTTCCAGGAGGTGCATGACGCGCTGCTCGAAAATCAGGTGATCTTTTTCCGCGACCAGGACATCACCCCGGCCCAGCATGTCGCCTTTGCGCGGCAGTTCGGTACCCTGCAGGTGCATCCGCTGGTCCCGCATCTCGACGACCATCCGGAAGTGCTGGTGCTGGAAAGCAAGGAAGACAAGCGGAACGCCGCCAACGCCTGGCACAGCGACGTCACCTTCAGTGAGGAGCCGCCGCTCGGCTCAATCCTGCTGGCGCGCAAGGTACCGGAACGCGGCGACACGATGTGGGCCGACATGTACGCAGCCTACGAGGCTCTCTCCCCTGCGATGAAACGCTATCTCGAAGGCATGACGGCGCTGCATCAGGCGGCCGGCGCGCAGTTCGAGAAGACCTATGAGAAAGAAGACGGCCGCGGCGGCGAAGCGCGGGAGGGCAAGAAGGTCATCCCGCCGGCGGAACATCCGATCATCCGCACCCATCCGGAGACCGGCCGCAAGGCACTGTTCGTCAATTCGATCTTCACGCAGCGTATCCGCGGGGTCACGCGTAAGGAGTCACGC
The DNA here is from genome assembly GCA_028817685.1 of Rhodospirillaceae bacterium. Lineage (GTDB taxonomy): Bacteria > Pseudomonadota > Alphaproteobacteria > UBA8366. Next base: position 10,192 of record JAPPPC010000374.1, on the reverse strand, counting down.
GCGATCCTGGACTTTCTCTACGACCATATCGCCACGCCGGAATTCACTTGCCGCTTTCATTGGGAGGAGAACTCCGTCGCTTTCTGGGACAACCGCTGCACCCAGCACTACGCCATCGCCGACTATGGCGGCGCGCACCGGCTGATGCATCGGGTGACGGTCAATGGCGACAAGCCGTTCTGAGCCATGACCCGACAGACGATCGATATCGACTCGGATTTCCACAAATCCCTGCCCTTCGCGTCCGGGGTGAAGGTCAGCGGGTCGGTGTTGTACACGGCCGGCCTCACCGCGCGTGACGATGCGGGCGAACCGGTCGGCCCCGGCGATATGGCCAAGCAGTTCGAATACATCTTCTACCGCCTGCAACAGCTTGCCGACGCGGCCGGGACCAGCTTCGACCAGATGGCAAAGATCACGATCTTCGTGACCGACATCGACCAAGCTTATGCCGACCCCAGCCAATGGCGCCGCTACTTCACCGGCCGTCCCGCCAGCACGCTGGTCGAGGTGTCACGCCTGAAATCGCCGGAAATCCTGGTCGAGATCGAGGCGGTGTTCCATATCCCGGACGACAACGACTGACCGCTCGCCAAAACTTGATTACCGCCTTCGCGAGACCGGCATTATCTGCGCGCCATCGCTTTTGCATTTCAACAGCCCTCCGGAGTACCCGATGACCGCGACCCTGATGCACGCCCCGCTGACCTGTTCCCTGGCCTCCCGGATCGCGGCCGCGGAAGGCGACGTGCCCCTCGAAATCGCCTACCTCAATCTCAAGACCAAGGAATTCGTGGACGGCGGTTCGCTGTACGACATCAACCCTCTGGGACAAGTGTCGACCTTGCGGCTGGACAGCGGTGAGATCATCACCGAGACCTCGACCGTTCTGGCCTGGATACAGGCACAATCGCAAAAGGCGGACTTCCGCCGGGACCCGAACGATCCGGCATATTTTCAGATGCTGCGCTGGATCGCGTTCTGCGCGACAGAGCTGCACAAACAGATCTTTCGCATCGTCTTCTATCCCGAAGCGACCGACGCCGTGAAAGACCGCATCCGCGACCTGGCGCCGCAACGGTTCAAACTGCTCGACGATCACCTCGCCGGCCGGCCCTTCCTGCTGGGCGATTCCTTTTCCGCCGCGGACGCCTACCTCACCTGGTTCTTCGTCCTGGCCGAGCGCGCGCAAGTCGACCCGACCGGCTACGACAATCTGTGCTGCTACCGCGACCGCATGCTGGACCGCCCGCTGATCCGAGACCTGATCGAAAGCGACCGGGAGATGGACCGGGTGATCAAGGCGGTATAAGGCCAGGGCGCGGAGGGTACCCCCTTACCCGCTGCCGAACCCGTTTCACTGATAAGGTGACAGCACATCGGGTCACTTCGGGTGCTTCACCGTGCGCACGTGCTTCTCGCTTTTGGTCGTGCTTCTGCTCGCACAGGGCTGCGCCGCGCAGATCTCCCAAAACGGGCGTCAAGCGGCCGGACAAACGCCCGCATCGAACCTCCTGACCGTGCCAGACTTCATTCAGCAGGGCTGGCGCTACTACCCGGTGAAGGGTCACACCGCGTACAAAATCATCAGCATGGACGACCGGCTGGCAATCCAGGCGACCGGTGTCGGCGGCGCCGGCGGCCTGATCCGGACTCTGCCGGCGGACGCACCGGCCTGCCGGCATCTCAGCTGGGTATGGCGCCTGGAACGGCTGCAACCCTCGGCCGACCTGACGCGCAAGGATGGTGACGACGTCGCCGTATCGATCTTCGTGCTGTTCGGCGATCCGGGCTTCCTGTCGAGTCCCATTAAGGTGCCGACGCTCCGCTATGTCTGGTCGACGGCGCGGCACAAGACGGGCGATATCATCGCCAACCCCTACATGCCCAAACTTGTGAAGAACATCGTCGTGCGCGCCGGGCCGCGCGACAGCGGACAGTGGCTGACCGAATCGCGGGATCTGGCCGCCGACTTCCGCCGCGCCTTCGGGCGCGACCCCGAGAGCCCGGTCCGCGCCGTCGCGATCTTCACTGACAACGACCAGACCGGCGAACCGGTCACCGCCAATTACGAAAAGCTAAACTGCAGTTAGCGGATAAACCGCTTCACATAGTCGGAGCCGAGCCCTACTTCTTCGAAATGCTTGCGGGCCGCGGCGACCCGGTCGAAAACGTCCGTGGTGCCGGTGGTGTTGCCCTCTTCGTCGCAGAACAGCAGCGCGCCGGAATTGTGGAACAGGGTGAGCATGCTGTCGCCCTCATCGACGACCAACGTGTGCACGTCGCCCGGCGGTTCGTATAGATAGCTGCCGGCGGTCGCCACCCAGTCGCGTTCGAGATAGCGCCAGCGGCCTTCCAGCACGAAGCCGTGCACCGGTGCGGGATGGCGGTGACGCGAAACGATGCCGGCCTGCGTCACCTTCGTCAGATGCACCCAGTAGCCCTGGCTGACATTGTAGCAAAGCGGCCGCGACCAGCGTCCGGGCCCGCTCGGAATCCACAGCCGCTCATCCTCCGGCTCGCGTGCATCCTTCCAGAAGAGCTCGTCCTGCATGTCGGGCGGCACCAGGGGCGAATAGCGGGTTTCGATGGAGTCGGGCATGGTCGGATACCTCGTCGGAATGGCTTATGTTGGGTTGGCCGGTAGCCTAGCCTGTCGGCTGGGCATCGAGAAACCCCGCCAGGATCGTATTGAAGGCGTCGGCTTCTTCCACGTAGGGCATGTGGCCGGCATTCGGCACGGTGTCCATGCGCGCGCCCGGAATGCCGTCGCGATAGAGCGTCATGCGCTCCGGCGTCGTCGCGATGTCATGTTCGCCGGCGATGATCATGACCGGCAGGTCGATCGCGCCGATGCGGCCGTCGAAATCCATGGCGAAGATGGCCGCGCCCGCCTCGGCATAGCCTTCCACCGGCACGTCCAGGAACTGCCGCCGCAGTTCGGCGTAGCTATCCGGCCGGTCCTCGCGGTATCCCCTGCGCAGATAGCGCTCCAGGATCGCATCGACGCGCGACTCAGCGCCGTCGCGGCGCATCGCCTCGGTCGCGGCGCGCTGCCCGTCGATGCTGGCCTGCGGCAGGATGCCCTGCGTGGTGACGAAACTGACGCTGCGCAGTCGGTCCGCATGGTCGAGCGCCAGGGCGAAACCGGCCATGCCGCCGAGCGACGCACCCGCATAATGGGTCCGTTCGATGCCGAGCGCGTCGAGCAGCGCCACGATATCCGCCGCCAAATCCTCGATCCGGTAGGCGGCGCCGGCCATCGCCGTGCCGCCATGGCCGCGCAGATCAGGGGCGAACACCCGGTAGCGCCCGGCGAAATGGTCGAACTGCGCGGACCAGCTGTCGAGGGTGAATCCTTGCGCGTGCGCCAGGGTCAGGACCGGCGCGTCCGCCGGTCCTTCCAGCCGGTAATGGTGGTCGATCCCGTTGACGGTGATGTTCGGCATTTCGGATTTTCCTTTTGAAGGTCTTCACAAAGAATCAGCAGTGATCACCGTCCATCCCCTACTCGGTCCTCCCCCCCTCAAGGGGGAGGAAGATTGCGATTAGACGAAACCGCTATCCCTTCCCCCTTGAGGGGGGAAGGTTAGGATGGGGGTGGACGGCGATGTCGTCTGATCCGCTTCGCAGCACCCTAACTCAGCATCAGTTCCGTGTAGCCCGCCGCCGCCACCTCGTCGCAACGCGACCGGTAATAGGGCGCGCTGCCGGCGAAGCGGGCGACGATGCGCTTCTGCTTGCCTTCGACGTTCCAGTTGATCCCGGTCATCCAGGAATCGATCTCGTTGGTCAGCAGCCCCTCGCTGGTCTCGATCACATAGTCGGTCCAGGCGTCGACGGAGGCCTGCGGCGGCACCGAACGGGTCAGCCCATTTTCGCGCATATGGTCGATCAGATCCGTGACCCAATCGACATTGTATTCGATGCTGCGCGGAATATTGCCGAGCGCCGTGTGCGGCCCCATCAGCATGAACATGTTGGGGAAGCCGGCGACCTGAACGCCGAGATAGGTTTCCAACGCCCGACGCCATTTCTCTTTCAGGCTTTCGCCGCCGACGCCGCGCAGATCGATGCGGTCGAAGCTGCCGGTGATCGCGTCGAACCCGGTGGCGTAGATGATGATGTCGAATTCGTAATGCCGGTCGCTGGTCTGGATACCGGTCGGCGTGATCCGCTCGATCGGCGTTTCCAAGATGCTGACCAGATCGACATTGGGCTGGTTGTAGGCCTCGTAATAGAAGGTCTCCTGCGGCACGCGCCGCGTCCCGAAGCCGTGATCGGTCGGGATCAGCAACTCGGCCGTCTCCGGATCGTCGACGCGCTCGCGGATCTTGCGCGCGACGAAGTCGGAGACCAGCCGGTTCGCCTCGCGGTCCATCAGGATGTCGCTGAAATTACCGATCCACATGGAGAAGCCGGGCTCGGCATATTGCTGCTCCCAGAAGGCCTCGCGCTCCGCCGCCGACACATCCATCGCCTTGCGCGGGTCGGGGCTGTGCATGAAACAGGAGAGCGATTCCTGGCAGCGTTTGAAAATGTTGGGGTAGTCCTTGCGGATTTCCGCCATCTCCGCCTTCGAGATCGGCTTGTTGCGCAGCGGCTTGCACCAGTTCGGGCGGCGCTGGAAGACGGTCAGGTGGCCGACCGTCTTGGCCACCTCCTGTATGGTCTGCACACCGGTCGCGCCCGTGCCGATCACCGCGACCCGCTTGCCGGCATAGTCGACCGGCGTCTTCGGCCACAGGCCGGTGTGGTAGGACTCGCCCTGAAAATCCTCGATACCCTCGAATTTCGGCATGGTCGGCGCGGAGAGCGGACCAACGGCGGTGATCAGAAACCGCGTCCGGTAGTGGCTGCCATCCTCCAGCCCGATATCCCAGCAATTGCCGTCTTCATCGAAGATCGCCGAGGCGACCCGGGCGGAGAACTGGATGTCGCGGCGCAGATCGAACTTGTCGGCGACGTAGTTGAGATAGCGCTCGGTCTCGGGCTGCGGCGCGAAATGCTCGGTCCAGTCCCATTCGTCGAGCAGCTCCTGGCTGAAGGAATAGCCGTAGGAATAGCTCTCCGAATCGAAGCGCGCGCCGGGATAGCGGTTCCAGTACCAGGTGCCGCCGACGCCGGTGCCCGCCTCGAACACGCGGACGCGCAGATCGCGCTGCCGCAGCCGGTAGAGCTGGTAGAGGCCGGACATGCCGGCGCCGATCACGATGACGTCGTAATCGAATTCCGTGTGTTTGTCTTTGTCGGTCATGCGAGGTTCAATACTGCTCTGCGTCAGCCGCCCCTGTGACGGCGCCGGAATTTATCCGATAGGCCCATAAAAATTAAGGGAGAGGATGTGTGAGTAGCGATTTTTTGTTGTTCGAGGTCAAGGACCACGTGGCCGTCATCACACTAAATCGGCCTGCACAACGCAATGCCATCAATCAGGAAATGAGCCGCAACCTGACCGACTATTTGCAGCAGGTGCGCAGCGACGACGATATCCGCGTCGCCATCATCACCGGCGCGGGCGGTGCCTTCAGCGCCGGAGCGGATCTGAAGGAACGCGCAGCGGGCGGCGGCAAGCGGCGCGAGGACCAGGCCCCGGCGACGGTCATCGAGGCCGATCTGGCGGCACGCTGGCCGACGATGAAGATCGAGAAACCCTTGATCGCCGCAGTAGACGGTTATTGCCTCGCCGGCGGCATGGAACTGTCCCTGATCTGCGACATCCGGGTCTGCTCGACCACGGCGCAGTTCGGCCTGCCGGAGATCGTCCGCGGTTTCTTCCCCGGCGGTGGCGGCCCGCAGCGCCTGGCGCGCAGCATCCCGCAATCGATCGCCATGGAGCTGATCCTGACCGGCGACCGCATCGACGCAGAGACCGCGTTGCAAGCGGGAATCGTCAGCAGGGTCGTGCCGCCGGAAGAGCTGATGGCAACGGCGCAGGAAATCGCCGGCAAGATCGCCGCCAACGCCCCGCTCGCCGTGCGCGCGGTCAAGGAAGTGGCGCTCACCGCGATGAATGAAAGCTTCGAGCAAGGCATGCGCTTCGGCGGCGCGATGCGTTGGGTCGTCGGCCAGACCGACGACGCCAAAGAAGGCCCCCGCGCCTTCGCCGAAAAACGCGATGCGGTGTTTAAGGGACATTAGTACGCAGTTAACCGCACAACGTGCCATCCCGGCCTTGAGCCGGGATCCAGTCTGCGTCCACGGCGGATAGGCTATGAAACTCGAGATGTTTCGCGGCTGGGCCCCGGACTATATCCGGGGCGACACGATGGCGGTTATGACGTGAGAGCTCCGGTCCTTACTTCACCCCGCCGTCGCCCGGCATGATCAGGTTGAGGATCGCGGTCTTGCCTGCTTTCACGCTGGCATAGGCTGCTTCGACCGCGGTCGGCAGGTCGGCCGGGTCTTCGACGCGCTGGCAGTAACCGCCCACCATCCGGGCCGCCTGTTCGTAGTCCGGACCTTTGATATTGACCCCGTAATAATCGTCATCGGTGACCGCGGTGCCGTCGGGATAGAAGCGTTTGTGGAAATGCTTCATCACCGCGTACTGGCTGTTGTTGAAGACGAGGATCAGCAGCGGCAATTCCTGCTCCGCCGCCAGCGCCAGGGTCGGAACCAGCGGATTGTACATGAGGCTGCCGTCGCCGATCGTCACCGCGACCGCGCGGTCCGGTAGGGCCAGCTTGACGCCCAGCGCGTAGCCCAGCCCCTGGCCGAGACCGCTGGGTGCGCGGAAGAAGGTCAGCGGGTCGTCCCACATCAGGTGCTCGCGAATTTCCGTCTGGTGGACGATGGTCTCGTCGACGATGCAGCACTCCTGCGGCAGCACGTCGCGCAACACCTTCATCACCAAGGGCGGCGTGATGGTCGGTGCCGCGGCCGCTTCACCTTCGGCCTTGGCGAGGCCGTCTTGCCACTCTTCGTGAGCGCTGCGCCAGCGCGCGCTCCGCTGGGCCACCGCCTCACTGTCGAGATCTTGGGCGCGCAGCGCCGCGGTCAGCAAGCGCAAACTCGTTGCCGGATCGCCCTCCAAGTAGGTCTCCGCATGCATCGCCTGGTAGACCATGTGCTCCTTCAGCGGGTTCGCGCTGATCGAGACGATCTGCGCGCCCGGCGGCGTGTTGCTCGGCGGATACCAGGGCGCGCGGCTTTCGACCAGCAAGGCCAGATCCATCTCTTCCAACAGCGGGTCGATGCGCTGCCCCAAGTACAAGTCGTGCGATTTGGGGAAGTTACCGAAAAAGGCCCCCTGCCCCTCGACCACCGGGATCGCCGCCGTTTCCGCGAGCTCGACCAGCGCGTCGAACGCCTCCGGGTCGGGCCCGATATTCTCGACCGAGATGACCGGACAGGCCGCGCCGGCTATCGCCTCGGCGACGCGCGCGATATCCGCCGGCTGCGGCTGCAGCTTGGGTGCCGCCGGCACCGTGCGGGCGGCATCCGGTTTGGCCCAGGCCTCCAGCATCGTTTCCATGGGCACGCAAAGATAGACCGGGCCCTGCGGCGTGCGCTGCGCCATCTCGCCCGCGCGCACGATCGTCTCGTGCAGGGTATCGATGGAGGCGACCTGCTGGGACCATTTGACCATCGGTTCGATCAGCCGCTGCGTCCCGCCGGGGACGCTCAGATTGCGGTACCATTGCGAGCCCGGGTCCATGTCGCCCTCGCCATAGCCGAGCACCTCGCCCGACATGATGACCAAAGGCGTCTCCATCGCGCCCGCCGCATCCACCGCCATGGCGCCCTGCATCATGCCGGCACCGGCATGCAGCAGCACGATCTGCATCCGCCCGGAGATCTTCGTGTAGGCGGTCGCCATGTTGACGGCGATGCTCTCATGCCCGCAATCCATATAGGCCGGGCCGTCGGCGCCGTCGCGCTTCTGCCGCGCCAGCGCCTCCCAGAAGGGCGCCCATTCGGAACCCGGCGAGGAGATCACGTAATCCGCGTTCAGGCGGCGAAACGCCTCCAATATGGCCTCGCCGCCATCTTGATAGTTCTTCACCAATCGCCCCCGTTTTCGTGCCGGAACCCAGGGTGCCCGCCCAGCCCTTTACGCCGCGCGCGCATCCTTCCAGCGATAGTAGCGCACCGCGGGCGCGAGGAACCACGGCTTGCCCCAATAATAGGGCCGCGTGGGAAAATCGATCTGGGTCAGCGGGCTGTCACCCTCCTTCAGGCCGAGCACCTGCTGGCCGATCTTGGTACCGAAATAGCTCGACAGTCCGACGCCGGAGCCACAATAGCCCATGGAATAATGGATGCCGTCACGCGCGCCCAGATGCGGCATCTCGTCGAAGGTGTAGCCGACAAAGCCCATCCAGGCATGACTCACCTGGCTCTCCGCCAGGTCGGGGAAGCGGGTCACCAGTTCGGCGTGCAGCGCGGGCACCGCTTCGGTGGGGTCGGTCTCGGCGATCGAGACCCGGGCGCCGAACAGGATGCGCTCGCCGGCCGGATCGGTGCGGTAATAGACCACCAGCTTGCGGGTGTCGTTGATCATCCGCCGCGTCGGAATCAGCCGCCGGATCAGGTCCGGTGCCAGCTTCTCGGTCGCGATGATGTAGCTGCCGATCGGGATGATCCGCCGCCGGTGCCAGGGCGACAGGCCGCGCGTGTAGCCGTTGGTGGCGACGACGATGTCGCGCGCCCGGATCGGCCCATTCGCCGTCGCGACGGTAAAGTCGCCCGCGGTCCCGGAGATGCCCGTGGCGCCGCATTGGCCGATGACCATGCCGCCCGCCGCCCGGACGCGGGCCAGCAACCCCTTGTGGTAGGCCCCCGGATCGAGCCCCGCATGACGCGGATAGACGACCCCGCCATGATAATCAGGACTGTCGATCTCCACCTGCTGCTCCGCTTTCGGCACCACATAGGCGTCGGTTTCGAGACCCTTGGGCGGATTCTCGATAGATCTGGCCAGGATATCGAACTGGCCCGGCGAGTGCGCGGCGTAGAAGCGGCCGCAGATTTCGAAATCGCAATCGATCGCCTCGTCTTTCACGAAGTCGCCGATCCATTGGAGCGAGTTGTGGCCCTCCTTGAGGATGTCGTAGGCGAGCTGATCGCCGACCTTGCGGCGTAGATTGTCGTATTGCGGCTTGAGCGCCGTGGAAATCTGTCCGCCATTGCGGCTGCTGCAGCCGCTGCCGATCTCGTTCGCCTCGATGACCACCGTATGTCGGCCGCCGCGGGCCGTCTGCAGCGCCGCACACAACCCGGTATAGCCGGAGCCGATCACGACCACGTCGGCCTGGGCCGGCAGGTCCGGTGTCGGTTCGGCGCTGAGCGGGCTGCGCTCCCACCAGAAGGGCTGCGGCTTGTAGTCCGGCGCGAACAAATGCGATGTCATGCGGGGTCCTCCAAAATGAACCGGTCGAGCCAGTGCGCGATGGCAACGATGTCGGCGTCGCTGTCGGGCACGCCCATCAACTGCACGCCCTGGGGCATGCCGTCCACCGCAAAATAGGGCAGCGCCCAGGACGGGCCGCCGATCATGGTCCAGGGGCTGATGAAGCTGCGGCTGCCGGTTTCCATATGCGCGCCCGCGCGGTCCGGCGCGTCGGTGTCGACATTCGGTCGCTCGACGAAGGGGGCGGGCCCGCTGGACGCCAGAGTGATGAACCCGTCCGCGCCGGCGCCGATCTCGGCCACCTTCTGCCGCGCCGCCGCGCGCTTCGCCAGCGCCGCCCGGTAGTCGTCCCGTGTCATCTCGAGACCGCGCTGCAGGCGGGAATAGGCGGTGTCGCCGATCGCGCGCTCGCGGCCATAGGCGTCGATATAGGCGAGGAACGGCCAGCGCGCTTCATACATGACGATGTCGGTGGCGAAATCGTCGCAATCGAGCAGCATCTGTTCGAGCGCCTCGACTTCGGCCGAATTTCGCCGGTCGACGATCTCCACCCCGGCATCCACAAGGTCAGCGAGGAAGCGCTCAAACAGATCGCGCAGCGCGTCGTCGATCTGCGACCAGCCCAGCGTGTCGAGCCGCACCAGCCGAGCGGGCCTGCGCGCTTCCGGCAAATCCAGCGCCCCTTCGAGCCCCGGATGGCCGTTATGCCCGCCGGCCCTCTCCGCGATGGTACGCGCGGTCACCCAGGCGTCGGCCAGGCTCGCGGCCATAGGGGCTATATGCTCCTGGCTCGGCGCGAGCGGATGCATGCCGCCGATATTGAGCGCCCCCCATGTG
>JAPPPC010000347.1 GCA_028817685.1 Rhodospirillaceae bacterium | reverse complement strand
GAAGCAGCACGCGCCCTTCGGCTGCGGACACTCGACGGTCATGCACAAGGTGCCCGTCAGCGGCAGTGCGCGATGAATATTGCCCATCGACACCATCCGGCCGACCAGATCGCCATCCCCTTCGGGCACCGCCTCGCCGGACAGCAAACTCGCATCCATCGGCGGTGCAACGAAGCCGATCATCGGCAGCGCCGGTGAAAATTTCAGCCCCATCGCCGCGGCACCCGCCTTGCGGATCGCCTGCAGGCGCGCCATCAAATCCGTATCGGCATCCAGGTCGGTCGGCATTTCGTTGCCGGCAACGCCGAGCGTTTCCGCGGCGACGAAGACGCCGGGATTGGCCGCGTCGACCAAAGACGCCTCGATCGACCCAAGCCCCTCGACCTCCAGCGTGTCGACCACATTGCCCGTCGGCAGCAGGTTGCCTGTACCAGCGCCGCCGGGTTCGACGAATTCCATACTCACCGGTGCACCGGTCCCGGAGACACCGGGCAGCGCCAGAACTCCGTCCACCGCCGCCATGCCGTCATCCACGGGAAACCGGGCATGGATGATTTTCTTGGTGTTGGTGTTGTGGATGCGGACCAGCGCCTCGTCGCCCTCCACGGTCACGATGCCCTCATCCACCGCGAACGGACCCATGGCCGACGACATGTTGCCGCAATTGCCCGCATAGTCGACGGCCGCGTCACGCACCGCGCATTGTGCGAAGGTGTAGTCGATATCCGCCTCGGGATGGGTCGACGGCCCGACGATGCAGATCTTGCTGAGGGACGAGATACCGCCCCCCATGCCGTTCAACTGTCGCCCGTTCGGATCCGGACTGCCGATCGCGGCAAGAAAGATCGCGTCCCACTGCGCCCGATCCTCCGGCAGATCCTTTTGGTGAAAGACGATGGCGTTGCTGGTCCCGCCGCGGATAAACGCCGCCGGAATTCTGACCTGTTTCATGGGCCGCTCTCAATGAATTGACCGAATCGGCCGAATTTTCTGTCGAATGCCGGCTGGACGCAAGGCCCCGGCTGCGGGGTCAGGACCGGCCACCCCGCAAGTTCATGATATTGCCGACGATAATCACCGCCGCACCGAGCCACACATACAGGCTGGTCGGCTCTTGATAGAGCCAATAACCGACCAGGGCCGCGACTGGCAGGCGGACGAAATCGATCGGGGCCACCCGCGCGGCGTCCGCCAGTGCGAACGCCCGCGCAAAGCAGTAATGCGATGCGAGCCCACCCAGTCCGGTCAACGCGATCCAAGGCCATAATTCCTGCGGCGGCGTGACCCAGAAGGGCAGCATGAAGGCAAAGCTGAGCGGCAGCTGCACCAGATTCATATAGAATAGAATGGTCAGCGCCGCCTCGGTCGACGCCATCGAGCGGGTGATGACAAACATCATCCCAAAGCCTATGGCGCTGCCAAGCACGGCCAACGCGGCCGGGTCGACGACCGCTATACCGGGGCGGATTACGACCAATACGCCAAGAAAACCAAGCAAGGTGCCCACGATACGGATCGCGGTCAGGCGTTCCCCCAGAAACATTGCCGCCAGGATCGCCGTCCAGATCGGCGCGGTGAACTCGATAGCGAAGACTTCGGACAACGGCAGATAGATCAGTCCGTAATACCAGCCGGCCTGTGCCGCGAAATGAATCGTGTTGCGGAAACCGTGCAGCGGCAGCCGCTGGGTGGCGAACAGATGACGCCCGGACCGCCACACCAGCGCCACGATGATGATCAGGCAGATCAGGTTGCGGAAGAACATGATCTCGAAGACCGAGATCACGGCGGCCAGTTCGCGGCCTGCCACGGCCATCGTCGTCAGCGCGACGACGGCGCCCAGCATCCAGACAACGGCGCCGGGCAGCGATTGCGGAACGGTATTCAAGAAATATCCTCGGCGACTGCGTTGGCCGCGGCACCTGTTAGTCGAAGCGGCGCACGATCCCTGGCGGCGACGTCAGGAAATAGACGAATTTCGCCGGCACGTCGCCGGTATTCTTTACCTTGTACTTCCAGCCGGTCGGGTAATGGGTACAGTCGCCCGGTTTCAGGACAGCCGAATTGTCGAGCGCCTCCGCGTCCTTGCCCCACCACAGGGTGAACTCACCCTCCAGGATATAATAGAACTCGTCGCACGGCCCGTATTGATGCGGTGCTGTCCCATCATCCTCCGCCTCGATCGCGAATACGACGGTCTCATCGCCTGGCGCCATCATGCAAACACCAACATTGCCAATGTTCTCCAGACTGTAGAACTGCTTGATGGGCACCGATATGTAATGCGACTCGTCATGGCCGGGGCCGAAGGTCGGCACCTCGGCCTCACGCACGATCTTCGGGGATTTGATTTCTTCGCTCATCGGAACGCCCTCCTCGTTTTCGCTTTTCGGCGAAGTCACCGCTTTGCAATGATCATCCGAGCGACGCTTGGCTGTCCACCGCGTTCGTGTTGATCGCCCTATTTGTTAATGTCATGACTCCTGAGTAATTCGTAGGGAGGGAGCATGTTTCGATTTGGCAAGCTTATCGTCATCGCCCTCGCGGGGCTCATGGCTGTGGGCTGTCAAGCGACACAAAGCGTCCGAAATGCGCCCTTGCCACCGCCCAGCGCGGATGCCCCGCTGACGGTGCTCACCTACAACATCCGCGTTGGATACGGCTCAAGCAACCCGGGAACCAGCCCCTACGATCTCGCCTGGGGACGAAATCTGGGCGCCGTCGTCGACGCGATACGGTCCGTCAATCCGGATGTCGTCGGACTTCAGGAGGTCGCCGGAGAAAGCCAGGCCCGCACGATCGCCAATGCCCTCGGCATGCATTACGTCTTCGCATGGCACGGCAACATCCGTTCCCCATGGTGGGGGGTGGCGGTCTTATCGAAACACCCCATCGTTCGATCACGCAGCTTCCAGATCAACGACTATGGAACGGGATCGCGGGAAGCCGTTGCCGCCACGATTTCTCTCGATGGTGTCGAGCTGGACGTCCTCAACCTTCATCGGGTCACGGACAAACGCAGTCCCGACGGAGTCGTCGAAATACTGGACGCCACCGAGCAGCTCCAAAATCCTGTCATACTCATCGGGGACTTCAATATCAGTCCGGTCGATTCGCGTTTGGACGATGTCAGGATCGATTTCAACGATTCGGCCACGATGGCCAACAGCTCCAACGCCGAACTTGCGCGTGGGCGCGGAACGTTTCTAAACGCGTTGGTGCGGATCGACTACGTGTTCGTCGAAAAGGGCTGCTACGCCGTCATCGATGCGGGCCTCATGAACGAGCGCCATTGGCTCGCATCAGACCATATTGGCTACTACGCCAAATTGGACTGGACCACCTCCGGCACGAAGGTCGATTGCCGGCCAAAGGCGGAAACGCCGCAAACCGCATCGAAACGAATCGCGGCAGTCGAGAGTAAAGTCGCGAACGCTTGGCGGCACCGGCTCTCGCAAGCGATGTGCGGTGACCCGGAAGAGCAATATTGGCTGGGCGTGATGCACAACGCCGGCACGGCACCTGCCGCTCAGGCCGCCGTCGCCGCCGATAAATGGGTACGCTTGGCCGCGAAAGCGGGCCA
>JAPPPC010000905.1 GCA_028817685.1 Rhodospirillaceae bacterium | reverse complement strand
TGGATCACATTGGCCCGCATCTCATTGACCACGGCGACGAGCGACTCGCGGATGAGTTCCAGGCGGCCGAGTTCGTTCATGGCGTTCTTCCCGCACGGCATTACAGTTGCCGGGAACTATAGGCGACTAAAAGGGCGAAGCGAATGCCGCAGACAGACCGTCGGCATTGCGTTCTGATGCAGTATGGCGAGAATTGTGACCTTCTGAATTACCGGGGAGGATGACGGGATGGCTGACAGCGATCTTTGGGCCTATTTGAACGGCAAGCTGGTGCGCGGTGACGATGCGGTTGTGCCGCTGACGGACCGAGGGGTGCAATGGGGCGACGCGGTTTACGATTCGATCCGTACCTATGGCGGTAAACCCTTTCAGGTGCCTTTCCGCATCGACCGCTTTTTCCGCAGCCTGCAATACACGCGCATCAATCCCGGTATCAGCAAGGAAGAATTGGCCAAGGCGACCGAGGAGGTCATCGACGCGAACCTGCCGCTGCTCGGTCCCGATGAGGAGCTGAGCATCAACTACTATGTCTCTCGCGGCTCCATGCAGATGACCGATGGACGCACACCGGCCGGCACCGTCGCAATTTTCTGCCGATTGGTCGGGTTCGCCGCCTTTGCCGAATTCTACGTCCGCGGCGGGGCGGCGATCACGCCGGCGACGCGGCGTACCCCACCGGAATGTGTGTCGCCGAAAGCAAAAATATCCAACAAGATGAATCACTTCGTCGCCGACATGGAAGCAAAAGCTTATAATCCGGACGCCTTTGCCGTAATGCTCGACCTTGAAGGCAATATCACCGAAGGCACCGGTTCCAACTTCATGTTTGTGTCCGGGGGCAGGATCAAGGTTCCCGACACGCGGCTGGTCCTGAGCGGTGCCGATATGGATTTCATCGGGGAGCTCTCTTCCGACATGCAGATCGGTTCCGACGAGGGCACCTACACGCCTTATGACGTCTATAACGCCGAAGAAGCGTTTCTGACCACGAACAGCTTCGGCATCTTGCCGATCACCAGCATGAACGGGCTGCCGATCGGAGACGGCAAGGTCGGGCCGGTGACGCGCCGCCTGACGGAGGCCTGGTCCGACAAGGTCGGTATCGATTTCGTGGAACAAGCCTTGAAGCACTTGGATCCCGAGCTGCGCGAGACGCTCCAGGCGGAGCGGGCGGAATCCGTCTGAAAGCCCGGGACCGACAAACCATTTAAGTGAGAACGCATGATTGATTTTGACTGGCGCGACCGGGCGGGGACCCTGTTTGCGTGCGAAAAGCAACCCGCCGCGGGATCACGGGGCATGGTTGTCACCAACCATCCGCTGGCCTCCGCCGCCGGCATGCAAATGCTGGCCGGCGGCGGCAACGCCTTCGACGCGGCGGTTGCGTCCTTCTTCGCGCTGACCGTCGTCGAGCCGATGATGGTGGGGATCGTCGGCGGCGGTATGACCCATATTCGCTTTGCCGATGGTCGTCACACGGTGATCGTCGGTCAGGTCGGCGCGCCGCTCGCCGCCGGCCCGGATTGCTACCGACCGATTTCGGATACGCTGCCTGACTATCTGGAAACCGAAGGGCGCGAGAATGCGGTCGGCCCCAAGGCTGTCGCCGCGCCCGGCAACCTCAAGGCCTGGTGCGAGATCCTGGAACGCTTCGGCACCGTGTCGCTGGCCGATGCCATGGCGCCGGCGATCGGTTACGCGTCGCAAGGCTTCACGGTGACGCCTTATCTGAATGAGTGCATCTCCGATGCGGCTGAAGATCTTTCAAAGGACGGTGCGATCTCGGACATCTTCCTGCCCGATGGCAGCCCGGCCGCCGCAGGATCCCGGCTGGTCATGGGGGACTATTCCGAAACGCTGCGGGCCATCGCCGCGGCGGGGCCGGACGCGTTCTACGGCGGCGCGTTGGGTCGTACCGTCGCGGACTATTTCCAGCAGTCCGGCGGTTTCCTGTCCATGGCGGATTTCGAGGACTACGCTACGATCGAGCGGGATGTCGTTCGTGGCAGCTATCGCGGTTATGAGATCGTGGGGCCGCCGCCGCCCGCCGCCAGCGGCATCCACATTGTCCAGATGTTGAACCTGCTGGAAGGGTTCCGCATCGGAGAACTCGGTTTCGGAACGCCGGAAACGCTGCATCTGCTGGCGGAAGTCCTGAAGATCGCGTTTGCCGATCGCAAGGCCGCAACCGCGGATCCCGCCTTCGTCGATGTGCCCGTCGATCGGTTGATCTCGAAAGCCTATGCGGATGAGCGGCGTCCGGACATCGATGTCAAACGGGCCAAGACCTGGGATGCCGGTGTCGCCTTGCCGGAATCGGCGAACACCACGCATCTGACCGTTGCCGACGGCGATGGGAACATCGTCGCCATGACCCAGACGATCAACAGCACCTTCGGGGCACGGATCATCGTGCCGGGGACCGGTATTATCCCGAACAATTACATGTACGTCTTCGATCCGCATCCGGGGCATGCGCTGTCGATCGCACCGGGAAAACGGGTGACGTCCTCGATGTCGCCGATGATGGCGTTGAAGGACGGCAAACCGGTCGTCGCATTGGGCTTGCCGGGCGGCCTTCGGATTTTCCCGTCAGCGATGCAGGCGCTCATTGCCATAATCGATCACGGGATGAGCGTGCAGGAGGCCGTGGAGGCGCCGCGGCTTTGGACGCAGGGCGGACCGGTCGAGTTGGAGATCGGATTTCCGGACAGCGTGCGCGACGCTTTGTCGGAACGTGGACATGAAATTCAGATGATGCCGCATGTCGGTGGCGGCATGAATGCGATTGCGTTCGGTGATGACGGTCTGATGACGGGGGCGGCCTGCTGGCGCGCGGACGGGACACCGGTCGCGCTGTCCGGCGGTCTGGCGCGTCCGGGGGTCCGGTTCTGGCCGGACAAGCCCAGTCGCTAGGGCCTAGCAGGGCTGCGGGGCAGCATCCGGAAACGCCAAAATCGTCGCCAGCTTGTCCAAAAAATCGAGGCAGCGTGCTGCGGCGGTACGAGTTTGTCGTAACAGCCTGTCACGATCGTTCACCGGAATTGGGGCTTCGCGTCACTCTCAATTCGGGCTTCCGGTTTGCAGTCCGAAAGGGCCGGTGCGGTCGGGTCCCCTTCACGGACCGGTTCGGGTTTCGTGCGGGCGCGCCCGGCATAGAGCAGCGCTGCGATGCGGTTGCGCTCCGTGGAAGACCATCCCACCAATTCATAACACAGGCAATTTTCCGCTACGGCTCGTTTGTAGGCCTGATAGGGACCGGTTGCCGCGTGCTGCGTCTGCCACTCCGCTGCGAATTCCTCCAAAGATGTCGGCACGCCATGCAACATATCGTCGACGATATCGAACATCCGCCGCGCGGCAGCGAGGGAGGAAAACTGCAGCAGGGTGTCGAGCGCGCGCAGGCGCTTGCGGCATTCGGCGGCAAGATAGCGTTGCGCGAGGGCCTGCAGTTCGGATTCCGAGATTTTGAGCTCCGCGTACGTCAAACCGAACTTGCCGATATAGGTGCCCGTGATCTTCCACAGCAGTTCCCAAACACCGACAGAAAACTCCCGTTCGTGCTCGATCGAAGCGCGTAAGAGCGA
>JAPPPC010000846.1 GCA_028817685.1 Rhodospirillaceae bacterium | reverse complement strand
ATGGGCGGTATGACCCAGGCTGTCGTCGCCGGTGTCCCGAAGCTGCGTATCGAGGAATCGGCGGCGCGCCGGCAGGCGATGATCGACAGCGGCGAAGAGGTTGTCGTAGGCGTCAACAAGTACCAGCCGGCGAGTCAGGACGAGATCGATATCCTCGACATCGACAACACCGCGGTGCGCGACGCGCAGATCAAGCGGCTGACGGATGTCCGCGCAAGCCGCGACGAAGCGGCCTGCCAGGCAAGCTTGCAGGCGCTCGGCGACGCGGCGAAGAGCGGTTCGGGTAACTTGCTGACCCTTTCCGTCGAAGCGGCGCGCATGCGGGCGACCGTCGGTGAAATTTCCGACGCGCTGGAGAAGGTCTACACCAGGCACCGCGCGGAAATCCGCTCGATTACGGGCGTCTACGGGTCGGCCTATGACGGCGACGAGGGGTTCGACCAGATCAAGCTGGACGTCGAATCATTCGCGTCTTCGGAAGGCCGCCGGCCGCGCATGCTGGTGGTCAAGCTGGGTCAGGATGGGCACGACCGCGGCGCCAAGGTGATCGCCACGGCCTTCGCCGATATCGGCTTCGATGTCGATGTCGGGCCGCTGTTCCACACGCCGGAGGAAGCGGCGCGGCAGGCCGTCGAGAACGATGCGCATATCATCGGCGTATCCTCCCAGGCGGCGGGTCACAAAACCCTGGTGCCGGCCCTTATCGAGGCCCTGAAGCAGCAGGGTGCCGGGGATATTCTGGTGGTCTGCGGCGGTGTCATCCCGCCGCAAGACTATGCGGAGCTGAAGGCGCAAGGCGTCGCCGCGGTATACGGGCCGGGCACGCATATTCCGGCCGCCGCGGCGGAGATCATGTCCTTGATCAAGGGGCAGCGCGAAGCGGCCTGACCACGACGGCGCTCGGCGCGCGGTCGTTTCCTTTTCGCGGTAAAGAGCGTAATTTTACACCATGCCGGCGAACGTTACCGAACTGCCCCGCTCCGGGCGTCATGTGCAAGCCGCGCCGGGCGAGGATCCCCTCGTCGCGGCGGCGGCGGCCGCACGCTTTACGCGTCGCCTCATCATTGGGGGCACGGCCGCATCGACCGTCTGGCTGAGCCTGGCCGCCTGGTATGTCCATGCCTATCTCGGCTGGGGATTGCTGGCCGCCATGCTGCCGCACGAGCTGGCCGCTTTCGTTGCCGGCGTGACCATGCCGCTGGCATTCCTGTGGCTCGTGCTGGTCTTCATGAAACCGAATCGGGAGCTGCGCCAGCACACCGATGCGCTGCGCCGGCAGCTCGCCCTGCTGACCTATCCGGCGGAGGAAGCGGAAACCCGAATCCAGAATGTTGCCGACGCGTTGCGCGCGCAGACCGACGCCCTGAACCGGGCGAGCGATCAGGCGGCCGTCCAGCTCGGCGATGTCGCCGATGCGATGCTGCGCAATACGGATAAGCTCACCGCCGCGAGCGAGCAGGCGGCAACGGAAGCGGGGGAACTGCGGACGGTTCTGGCCGAGCAGGCCGACGCGCTGTCCGGCCTTGCGGATCGCTTCGAGGCCCAGCAATTGGCCGTGCGCGAAATCACCGACCGGCAGACGGCGGAGCTGACGTCGGTCAACCGCAGCAGCCTTGAGCAATCCAAGGAGATTGGCGCGTCGCTCCGCGACATGGCGACCCAGCTGACCGCGGCCTCTGAAAGGGCAGCGGAAAAGGCCAAGGATATGGGCGATCTCTTCCGCGACTACACGGAGACCATGTCCAAGGCAGCGGAGAACGCCGCGACGCGCAGCGTGGCGATCGGCGAGGCCCTCAGCAAGGGAACGCACGACCTCAACGCGGCGAGTGAGCTGGCGGCGGCGCGGGCGCAAGATATCGCGGGCGAGTTGCGGCGCCAGACGGTGCGGGTGACGGACCGGCTCAAGGAATCCTTCGATATTCAGTCCCATGCGCTCAATACGGTGGCGACGCGGACCGGGGAGGAGATCGACCGGTTTGGCGGCGCGCTGGACCGGCAGGTTGCTGCATTGCAGACGACGCTCGAATCCGCCCTCGCAAAGCATGGCTCGACGGTGGACGGGATGATCGATCTTTCGACCGCCCGTATCGACAAGCTGGGCCAGACCTTGCGTGAAGCGACCGATACCGCGCTGCGGCAGGTCGATGAAGGGTTTTCGCGGCGTACCGACGATCTTTCGACAACGATCGAGCGTATGGTTGCTGAGGCGAATGAGCTGATGGCCTCAATGCATCAGCAGATGAACGATATCGCCCAGGCGGCGGAAGGCGCGTCGGATCAAAGCAACAGGATCCGCGAGTCGATGGAAGCACAGGGCGAGCAGCTGACGCAGCTCGCCGGCACTCTTTCGGAAAAGGCTGGGGAAGTCGATGGCGCCGTAATTCGGCACGGCGCGCAATTGACCCGCGCGGCGACGGACGCGAATCAAAAGGTCGAACAGATGGGGGCCGCGCTTCGAAACCAGGCGCAGGAGGTGTCCAAGGCATCCGATCTCGCCTCGGTGCGCGCGGACGCCATCCGCGAAGTCTTGGAGCGCCAGGTCGCGGCGCTCTCCGCCATGTCGGAGCGCGCTTCGGAACAGGCACAGCAAATCGATGGCGCGCTGGGGGCGCGGGCGGAACAAATCCGCGGAATCTTGGCCAATGGGGCCAGCGATGTCAGCGATGCCTACGGCCCGGCCGTCACGCAGGCGCGCGGCCTGAGCGACCAACTGAAGAAGCATGCGGTCACGTTGCGCGAATCCGCGGACTGGGCAGCCGGCCAGGCGCAGTCGGTGGGCGATTTGCTGCAGCGGCAAAGCCAGGATCTGCGCGCCGCCTCGGATCACGCGTCGCACCGCGTTCGGGAAATCCGCGAGGCGATCCAGCAACAGACCAAGGATCTGGAAGAAAGTTCGGCGAACGCGTCCGAATCCGCACGGCGCATCCGCGAAAGCTTGCGTGAGGACGGCGATGCGCTGGCGGCCTTGGTCGGCACGCTGAACGAACAGGTTCGTTTGGTCGAGCAAACGGTCGATCAGCAGGCCGAACAGCTCGACGAAGCGTCACGCAATGCGGGCGCCCGGGCTTCGGAAATCGGCGACACCTTAAGCCGACAGGTCGATCAGCTTGTCGCCGTCGCCGATCAGGTGATCAAACGGATTATGGAGGCGGGCCGTGCTTTCCACAGCGAATCCGGCGGACTAAACGAGTCCGTGCAGACCGCGCTGCGGCTGATGAAGGAGGTCGGCGAACGCTTCAGCGAGCAGAGCGAACGGCTTACGACCGCATCGATGCAGGCCGGCATGCAGGTCGACGACAACCGGGAGGGCCTCCGGGTTCAGGCCGAAGAGTTGTCGCGTGCCGCTCGCGATGCGCTCTCGAACATGAAGCTGATCGGCGACGCTTTCGCGCAGCAATCGACGGGATTGACCGGGGCGTCCGATCAGGTTGCGTCGCGTCTGAATGAGCTGTCCGATGCCTATCGGCAGCAGGCCGAGGATGTTGAGACGGTGAGCGAAAAGGCGACCCGTCAGCTTCGCGACACGATGAGCGAACTGGCCAAACAGGGTCCGGCCATGACCGGTATCTTATACACTTCTGAAGCTGCCGA
>JAPPPC010000649.1 GCA_028817685.1 Rhodospirillaceae bacterium | reverse complement strand
GGATTGCGGGGCGCCAGCGACTGCGCTTTTTCGATATGGGTGTAGGCGCGGTCTAGCTCGCCCAGATAGTAAGAGGACGCGGCAAGCCCGATCAGATAATCGGCCCGCTCCGGGTCCAACGCCACCGCCGAGGCAAATAGCTCCTGCGCCTGTTGGTAGCGCTGTTGCCGGAACTGCAGGATACCGTTTAGATACGGCACATGGCTATCGCCCGGATCCATGCGTGCGGCGAGTTCATAGGCTACCTGCGCCAAACCGTACTGTTCCGGATCGCCGGTTTCGCCGCGAAGCTGGTGGGCGAGACCGTTCAGCATGTGCAGCGACGCGTTCTGCGGCTCGTATTTCAGCGCGCGCTGGAAGTTCAGATTAGCGCGGATGAAGCCCTTTTCGGCGAGGGCCACCATGCCCTCGGCGACAAAGTCTGAATTCAGCTGGTTCGGCTTCTGCTTTTTCAGCTCTTCGGAGAACAGCGTGATCTCCTGCGCCAACTCGGCGGACGGTTCGCCGAGTTTCTCGGGCCGCGCCTCTTTCAGGCTGTTGTCGGGATCGAGGAACGCAAAGTCAGCACCGCACCCTACAAGCGGCAGCACGAGCAGCAAAAACGCAGCGACACGAATTCCTATATTGCGGATTACCACCCCTGACCTCTCCCTATCGCCGGCTCCGAACGCGCCGCACCCGGATCGACTTATGTTCTGCTTTGCGCAGCACTAGTGCTTTGAAAGCTCCATCCCTTTCGGGAAGTCTAATTTTGCACCGTTTTGAAGACAAGAACTTCGGAGGCGCCGGTCACGTTGCGTCCGGCTTCCGTGACGCACGCCGCCGTCGTGGTCTGGTAACCGTAGTGCCACGCCTTGTCGATCGCGCCCTTGGCCCGGCAGAGATAGAGCGCGCTGTCGCGTGCGGTCCCGCCGACGAGGAAAGATGAGTAGCCGGGTGCCGGGGGCGTCAGGTTTTGCCCTGCGCGATCGACCGGCAGACCGGCGGTACTCGCGCGCCAGGACGCGGTCGCGCCGGCGACACCGATGTCGAGACCCGACAGCACCTCGACGATGATGTTGGCGCCGCCTGGATCGCTTGGCTTGACGCGGACCTGGCCGCCATTCTCGGCGTAGGTGCAGGTGCCTGATTGGCCGTTCCAAGTGCCCGGCACGATATCGTAGCGTCCCCCGCTCGCGTGATTGCCCGTGATGACCCGGCACACACCATTTAGGTTCGTGGTTTTGAGATCGTCCTTGTCGACCCAATAGGTGTTGGAAAGATCGGCGGCACCGAGACCGCTGGCATTGGCCAAGGTCCACTCGGTCCACTCGTAGGTTCCCTTCCAGTGGCCGAACGCCCAGCGGCCGCGGGTCGCCGGCGCGCAATCCTGCACGAACACCTCGACCGCCGTCTTGCCAGGGTCGGCTTTAGCCGGGATCATGCAGCTGCCGGTCGGTTTCTTCTCCTTGTCGAGCGCTTCGAGCTGGAACCATTTCTGCTGCGGGATGACTCGCATCGTCCAACCCTGGCCGTAGCGCCCGTCGCACGGCCGCTGCACGAGCTGACCGGTCCGGGCGCCAGATATCTTTCCTTCCGTTTCGTTATAAGGATAAAGACAGTACCCCGTGAAATCATTGATTATCTTTACGGTCTTGTCGTACTCCACGACGTAGTCCCAGCGGTCGTACTGGTCGTTGGCGCAGGCCTTAAGCCCGACCGTGCTGCCATTGACGTTCGCGGCGGGATCGTTCGGCACGTCGAGGCAGAACCCGTTGTCGGACTTGATGACGCCATTATGGTCGTACCAGACAGGCATGTCGGAATTCGGTGGGGTGAGCGTGAAGGTTCCGTGCGCGATTCCCGAGCATGGGTAGAACACGCCCTTCACCTCTTTATCCGTCTTCTTGGTATGCGCTTTTACCGATTCGGGCCGCAGACAGAAGGCCGAGTCCCTCTCTTGCAGCTTGAAGCCGTGCTCCTTGGCGTTTCTGCTGTGAGCCGTCTTGACGACCTTCCAGAGCTGGCCCTTTCCATCGTTGCGGCAGGCGCTAAGCTTCAGATGGGCATCCTCGGCGCTCGGCTTCCCGTCAGCCAAGCGACGCAGCCGCTCAAAGTGAGCCTGGCGTACAGGAATATCGTACTTCTCAAGGTGGAACGGTGTCGTCAAGCAGGCCCCGTTGTGGACGAGTTGCGCATAGACCCGGTTCGGGAATCTTTTAGCGAAACCGTCGTTCCACGCGATGGTGTGTCCCTTCATATCGACGAGCACCCGCTTGGTCGACCACAGTAAACCGCCCGGGTTCTCGCTGCAGGGATGGAACGTGATCTTCCCTTGACCGTTCTGGCCCAAGCAGAGTTTCGAGTGACGGGCAACAAGCAGCCGTTCGGTAAACAATTCCCCGGGCGGCACCCGCGTGTCGGTATAGGCGACGAATTGATCGTTCTCGTTTCTCCTGCGCTCTTCGGCCTGTTCCTTCTCGAACTGAACAATGCTTTCCCCGAACACCTTATTCCGCTCGATGATATGCACGAGCAGATTGCGGCGTTTTTCGCGGAACGCTTCCATCCGTTGCTCGACTGGCGTTAAGGCAGAGAGATTCTGTTTCGCCGGCGCTTTCTTAGCGTCGTTTGTCGTAGTACCAACGGCTGGGATTTGGACGCGGATCAGCCGCGGGTGACCCGCATCACTCATGACGTTCGGCGATGTCAGTTGCGCGAGCTTGATCCCGGTCTGTTCGAGCACCGATTTCCGGACCCGGTCCACAAAGGCCTGCATGAAGGGCGACACGGTTTTCGGTTTCGCATCGGCGACGTCGCTCCCACTGTCAGATTCCAGCGCGGCTTGCTGCAAGGCGGCTTGGACCTCTGGCGGAAGTTTGACACCGGGCACGTTTTTCAACTCGTCGTGCACCTTTTTCATCGCCGCCCGGGACTCTGCATCGATTGTTTTGTAGATCGGTCCTAGAAGTTTGTTGAAGGCCTTCGGGAGGTACTTCTTGAAGAGCTCCGAAACCATGTGAAGCGGAATAAAGGCAAGTTGCTCCGCGTCGAAAACGGGATCCGTTAATTTGAAGGCGAACATTTGCGTGCCGAGATCGTCTCCGAAAATCTCAAGATCCATGGTCAGGATCGCGGGTTGCCCTTTCACGAGCCCGTCTAGTTCGGCCTCGAAGAAAATTTCCTTGATCACCAGCGCGTTCGTACTGCCTATCTCTTTGAGCAGCGTCTCCAAGCCCTTGTCGATCCACTTATCCGCTTCTTCGACACCGCTGATAACCGCTTTAGCGATCTCCAGCGCAGTCATCGCCGCCGCGCGCTCCGCTTCGAGCGCGTCAAGCTGAGGATCCATCAGTTCGGCCGGCAAATGGTCCACTGTTTCTTGCGCGGCATGCAGGACGCCCTCGGCGACTTCGTACGCCGCGTATTCGATGCCATAGCGCACCCACCAATAGGCCTCTTCGCCGCAGTGCCAGGCTGAATACCAGTGGCAGTGATGCTTATGGTACTCCGCTTCTCCATGTGCATGGTTGACGTCGCGCAGCACCGACTGGACGCGCGCTTCAGCCCGATGAATTGCCGCGTCTGCCTGCGCCTTTTCACGTTGTACGAC
>JAPPPC010000115.1 GCA_028817685.1 Rhodospirillaceae bacterium | reverse complement strand
TGGATGATCTTGACGGGACGCTACGCCGTAGCACCCTCTCTGAGGCAACCGCCCGGGATCTCGGTGTTTCGGACGGTGATTTGATCGAGCTCAGCCACCGGGCTGGCGCGGCGGCCCTGCGCGGATGGGTGCACATCGACGATACCGGCGACGCGCTAAAGCTCGGCCCGCTCGGGATTGCCGCGCTTGGCGCCACACCGGGCGACGCGATCGAACTGCGCGCGCTGGACGCGTCCGTCGTATGAACCGGACACGCTATCTCATCGGTGTCGATGTCGGCGGCACCTTCACCGATCTCCTCGCCTATGACGAGGGCGAACGCCGGCTGCTGTCCGCCAAGGTCCCGTCATTGCCCGGCGAACAATGGCGCGGGGTCCTCGAAGCGCTGAAGAAACTCGAAATCCCCTTCGACGCGATCCGCGCCTTCGTTCATGGCACCACCATCGCCACGAATGCCTTGCTGCAGCGCCGCGGTGCCAAGACAGCGCTGGTGACCACGAAAGGGTTTCGCGATGTCCTGGAGATCGGCAAGGGACGGCGGCTGACCGGGGGCCTCTTCGACGCGGCCTGGCAGCGACCGGAACCGCTGGTATCCAGAGACCTGCGGCACGAAGTGTCCGAGCGGATCGAGCATACCGGCGACATTCTGACGGCGCTCGATACGGACGGGCTGGACGCCATCGCGACGGCCCTGCAACGCCAGGGTATCGAAGCGGTCGCGGTCGCCTTCGTGAACAGCTACCTCAATCCAGAGAATGAATTCGCAGCGGCGCGTGCGCTGCGCGACCAGCTTGACGGCATTCCGGTCACCGAGTCGGCGGCCCTGATCCCGGAACGCGGCGAATTCGAACGCGCTTCTACGGCCGTCCTCAACGCCTATCTCACACCGGTCATGAGTGATTATCTCGCCATGCTGGCGCAGGAACTATCCGGCCAAGGGGTTTCGGCACCGGTCAATATCATGGGTTCAAACGGCGGTGCCATGACACTCGAGATCGCGGCCCAACGCTGTGCCGGAACCTTCCTGTCCGGCCCCGTCGGGGGCGTCAGCGGCGCCGTCCGCGTCTCGGAAATGGCGGAGCGGCCCGATATCATCACCTTCGACATGGGCGGCACCAGCACCGACGTGGCATTGGTGCACGATCTGACCCCGCGTATGTCACACGACAATCAGATCGATGCCTATCCGCTGCGGATGCCGCAGCTCGACATCCACACGATCGGCGCCGGTGGCGGCTCGATCATCTGGGTCGGACCGGACGGCACCCTGCAGATCGGACCGCAAAGCGCGGGCGCCCTTCCCGGACCCGCCTGCTACGGCCGCGGCGGCACGGAGCCGACGATTTCGGACGCCAATCTTCTGCTCGGCCGGCTCGACGGTGAACGTCCGCTCGCCGGGGATCTCCGGCTCGACAAGGCAGCGGCCGAAGCCGCCTTTAAATCGGTCGCCGACAAGCTCAGCACCAACGATCTCGTCGCGCTAGCGGACGGCGCTCTCTCGGTCGCGGTCGCCAAAATGGCTGGCGCGGTGCGCGAAGTCAGTGTCCATCGCGGGTTCGACCCGCGCGACTTCGTTCTTGTCGGTTTTGGGGGAGCCGGCCCCATGCACAGCTTCCTCGTCGCCGAGGAACTCGGCATGCGCGAAGTCCTGATCCCGCGCTTCCCGGGGCACCTGTCGGCACTCGGTCAGATGATGGCCGATCTCCGGCGCGACTTGGTCAAAGCCTGGGGCGGCCGGCTGTCCGAGTTGAAGCTGGCGGATCTTAGACGGGAAACCGACGGATTACGCGAACAGGGCGCCGCGCTGTTGTCAGAAGATGGGATTGCGGCTGATAGGCAGCGCCATGAGTTCGCCATGGACATGCGCTATGCTGGGCAATCCTTCACGCTGGCGATTCCCTGGAATCCGAACGATTCGGATTTTGTCCCGTTGCGCCAGGCGTTCGACGCACGACACAAAGAGACCTTCGGCTACGCGGACGAGGCCAACGATACCGAAATCGTCAATATCCGGCTCGTCTCCATCGGCGACGTCGACAAACCGATCCTGGAATTCACCCCGAGCGGCGGGGGCAACGCGGAGACGGGACAGCGCCCGGTTTGGTTCGACGGCTGGCGCGAAACGCGCGTCTACGACCGCGCCAACCTGCCGCTCGGTCACAGCTTCGCGGGTCCCGCCATTGTCGAAGAGGCGGGCGGCACGACGATTGTCCCGCCGGATTGGACCGTAACCGTCAGCGACAGCGGCGGTCTGTTGTGCCGGTTTACAGGAGACGACTCATGAAGGTTCTCATCTGCGGCGGCGGAGTCATCGGCACCTCCACGGCCTATTTTCTGAGCCAGCGCGGCGTCGAGGTGTCCGTTGTCGAACGCACGGGGCTCGCCAACGCGGCTTCCGGAAAGTCCGGCGGTTTTCTCGCGCTCGATTGGTGCGACGGCTCGCCCCTCGCCCCGCTCGCACGCCGCAGTTTCGACCTCCACGCAGAACTCGCCGCGAAACTGGACAGCGACTGGGGCTATCGGCGCGTCGAGACGTTGAGCGTCGTCAGCAGCATCCACCAGGATATGAGCCGCTACCGAAGACTGGACTCGCCGGCCTGGCTCGGCGCGGACAGCGTCGTTTATCGCCAGCTCGGTACACCGGACAGCACCGCGCAGCTCCATCCGGCCGATTTCACCAAAGCGATGATGGCGGCGGCGACGGACCACGGCGCGACGTTGATTGAGGGCTGTATCGACGGGCTGACATTCAGTCCGGACGGTCAACGTGCCAACGGCGCCATCGTCGATGGAACCGAACTCACCGCGGACGCCGTTGTCATCGCCATGGGACCGTGGTCGATCCTTGCCTGCCAGTGGCTTCCGCTGCCCGCGACCTACGGGCTAAAGGGTCACAGCTTGGTGTTCAAATACGAACCGACACCGGAATCCCTGTTCGTCGAACTGGAATGGAAAACCGGCATGATGACCCAGCCGGAAATCAATCCGAGGCCGGACGGTACGACCTATGTCTGCGGGCTGTCGGGCGACGACCCGCTCCCGGTCGACCCCGCCAAGGTGTTGCCGGAGCCCGGTGCCAGCGACACATTGCGTGAAATGACAGCCCGTATTTCCCCTGAACTGGGTGCGTCGGAGATCCTGGCCGAGCAGGCCTGCTACCGGCCTGCGACACAAGACGGGCTGCCTCTGCTCGGTCCCGTCCCTGGAATAGCCGGTGCCTACATCGCAACGGGACACAATGTCTGGGGCATGCTCAATGCCCCGGCTACCGGTGAGGCCATGGCGGAATTGATTGCGGGGAACGGCGAAACCACCGTCGATTTGCGCCCCTTCGATCCCGGTCGCATGGACGCATTGGCGCCTGACGCTGTCCGCGCCTGATTGCGCGACATGCCGGCATAAAGGACAATCGCCAAGACAATCAATCGGGAGGACAGAACATGGCGGGACGGCTCGACGGCAAAGTGGCGTTGGTGACGGGTGGCGCATCGGGGATCGGGGCTGCGACCTGTCGGCTCTACGCGCAAGAAGGCGCTGGAGTCGCCGTCGCCGACATCAACGACAATCTGGGCCATGAGGTCGCCAAGGACAGCGGCGACGGGCTGTACGTCCATCTCGACACCACGGATGAGAAGCAGTGGGCGGCAGCAGTTCAGCAGACGCAAGACCGGTTCGGGCGGCTCGACATCCTGGTCAACGCCGCCGGCGTCTCAGGGCGCATTCCCGGCACAAAATCGGCACCAAGGATCTAGGACCAAGACCTCGATAACTGGAACTTGTTGATTGACGTCAATTCGACAGGGATTTTCCTCTGCATGAAACACGTCATCCCGGCGATGAAAGCGGTGGGCGGCGGCTCGATCATCAACATCTCGTCGATCTACGGGCTGGTCGGATCCGCGCACAATGTCGCCTACCACGCTTCGAAGGGGTCCGTGCGCCTGGCGACGAAATCGGCGGCGCTGCAATACGCGCCCGAAAATATCCGCGTGAATTCCGTTCATCCGGGATTCGTGACCTCACCCATGACGGAAATCACGCATAGCGATCCGGAACTCGCCAAACCACGCCTCGACAAGACACCAATGGGCCGCTTCGGTGTGCCGGAGGACATCGCCAATGGCTGCCTGTTCCTGGCTTCGGACGAGTCGGGTTGGATGACCGGCGCCGAACTCACCATCGATGGCGGCATGACGGCGGGCTAATAGCGCGCGATCACCTGCTCGGCGAAACTTTTGAAGTTGTCGCGCGCCACGGCAACAGGCGGCAGCAAGAGTGTTTCGGTGAGACCGCCCGCCTCGAAGGTCCGGATCTGTTCAACGATTTCGTCCGGCTCGCCGACCAGGCCGCCGGAAGCACGGATCAGTTCGGGCGTAATGAACTGCCGCTCGCCCTCCGGGGTAAAGGCGCAATGGCCGCGGTGCAGGTACTGGTGCCGCCGCTCCAGCGGGAATTCGTTTTCGACATAGGCTTTATAGGCGTCCCAGGTATCGCGCACCGCCGGCATGATGAAGGCATCTGTACCGCGCTGCAGGTAGATCTCGTACCAGAAATGCAGGCTCGATAGCGCCGCGGAACCGACTTCGTCTATCACCCGGTCGTCCGTGAGTCTTTCCCCCGGCTGCAGGATGCAGGCATATGTCAGAACGGCGGAAGGGAAGTCATCCTGCAGATCCCGTCCAACGTCTTCCGCGCCTTTGCGCATACGCTCCATGTTGCGCTGAAACACGCTGACCGGCTCGTTGCCGGCCCCGACCCGTGCGTCGCCATAGGCACCGGCCGCCGCCAGCGCCTTCGGCCCATTCGCGGCGACATAGATGTCGATGTGGTCGTCCGTATTGATGCATTCGAGCTCGCGGTCCAGGAACCGGATCGGCTGGCCTTCATACGCGACCTCTTCGCCGCGCAATAGGCCATGCAGGACCCGCAGATAGTCGCGGAACTTGCTCGGCGGCACCGGGTTCTGTCCCATGATGCGCATCGCCGTGGGGCCCGTGCCGAGCCCGAGACACGTGCGGCCCGGCGCCAGCTTGTTGATCGTTGCAATGGAATGCGCGGTCACGGGCGCGGCCCGCGTGCCCGCGATGGACACGCCCGTGCCTAACCGGATACGGCTCGTGTGATGCGCGGCCAGCGCCAGGGTCGCATAGCAATCCGACCAGATCATCTGCGAATCCGGCGCCCAGGCACTGTCGTAACCAAGCTCTTCCAGAAACGGGAAAATCTGCCAGTCGTCGATCTTGGTCGCAACGACGCCGCCGAATTTCATCGCGATGTCTCCCTATTTCTGAAGGTAAAACGGATGCGGCTGACCCGGCGTTTTCACACGCACCGTGTAGACAGACGTATGCGCCGTCACGAAGAGCGTGCACAGATCCTCGCCACCGAAGGCCATATTGATGGCCTGTTCCGGGAAGCGGATCGTGCCGACATGCGTGCCGTCCGGCTCGACGACCCAGATACCGCCCGGGCCGGTGCAGAAGACGCGCCCGGCGCTGTCGACCTTCATCCCATCCGGGAAACCAACCTCGTCCCCGCTGAAATCGCAGAAAATGCGCCGGCGAACATAGGTACCGTCCGCTTCGATCTCGATCGCGTGGACATACTGGTTGGATCGGGTGTTGGCGATATAGAGCGTCTTCTCGTCGGGTGACAGGGCCAAACCGTTGGGGTACTCGACGGTCACGACCGCGGAGATACTGTCGTCCGGCGCGACCCGATAGACCCGGGCGCCCGCCCAGACGCCGTTCTCCCCCTCCGGGCCCGGCACCTCCCGTTCGGCGAAAGGCCGCCGCATGGACGGGTCGGTGAAATAGAGGCTGCCGTCGGAATGGCAGATGACGTCGTTCGGCCGGTTGAAGCGCCCGCCTTCGAAGCGATCGACCAAACTGGTCACCGTGCCGTCCAGTTCGGTCCGCGTGACATTACGCGCCTCGCCCTCGCAATGGATGATCCGGCCCTTCAGGTCGAAGGTCATCCCGTTGCCGCCGACGGTCTTGCGGATCATTTCCGGCTCTTCGCCCAGCCGCATCTTGTACAAGGTGCCCGGCCGGATATCGTTGAAGTACCAGAAATCGTCCGGATGCCAGAGCGGACCTTCGGTGAAGACAAACCCTGTCGCCTGACGGGTGATTTCGGGAGATTCGAGGATGTCGGGCAGGTCGTTCATGGCGCGCCTTTCGCAAATGCATCGATCAGTTCGGACAGGATAGACGACGGCCCCCGAAAGGCGAACGGTCAGCCGGTGATTTCGGTCAGTGCCTGGTCCATGATCGCCACGGCCTCGTCGATCTCCTCCTCCGTGATGGTGAGCGGCGGCGCGAGGCGCCATACGCTGTGCGGACCACCAACCCGATTGACATTCAAACCCAGTTCAAAGCATCGATCGGTCAGTTGCACGATCAGCTCATGCCCCGGCGCGCGCGTCTCGCGGTCGGTCACGATCTCGACGCCCAGCAGCAAGCCGCGACCCCGAATGTCGCCGATCGCCTCGTGCCGATCCTGCAGCGCGCGCAACCCTGCCCACAGCCGGTCGCCTAGACGATTCGCGCGGTCGGCAAGCGCGTCCCGGAGGATGACATCGACAACCGCCAGCCCCACGGTCGCCAGGAGGGGATCGGACGCATGCGAGGTGTAGTGGCCGAAGCCGCCTTCCTTCCCCTGGGCCGCGACTTCTTCCGACGCAACGACCGCGGAGAGTGGCAAGCCGCCGCCCAAGGTCTTCGACAGGGTCAAAATATCGGGCACGACGCCGACCTCTTCGAACGCGAACATTGCCCCGACGCGGCCTAATCCGGTCTGCGCCTCATCGAAAATCAACAGGATGCTGCGGCGTTCGCAATGATCGCGCAGGCGCTGGAAATATCCTTCCGGCGGCACCACGATGCCGCCCGCACTTTGGATCGGCTCGACGATCAGCGCCGCCTCGGCCCCAACCGACGTCGCATCGATCATATCGAAGCCGCTGTCGAGGCAGGTCATGTCGCAATGTTCCCGGCAATGGCGGATCGGACAGCGGTAGGCGTTCGGCGCCGGGATCGCCAAGGAGCCGGGCATCGCTGGACCGTAATTCTTGCGCCCATGCGCATAGGTCGCTGACGAGGCGCCGGTGGTGGTGCCGTGCCAGGAGCCGGCCATGCCGATCACCTCGAACCGCCCGGATGCGATCTTGGCGAGCCGGATCGCCGCTTCGTTTGCTTCGCCGCCGGTATTGAGGAACTGCGCCTTGCTCAGCGATGGCGGCAGCAGATCGCAAAGCCGATCGGCCAATTCAACGACATCGGGCGACAACATCGTGCTGTCGAGATGCAGCACGGTCCGGCCGGCCCGCGCCATGGCTTCTACGATCCGGGGATGGTTGTGCCCGATCGTCGCGCACATCTGCCCGGAAGAGAAATCCAATACCGCCCTCCCCTCTTCCGTGTAGATGTACGCCCCTTCGGCTCGAACGATCAGCGCCTCGAGAAAATCCCGGCCGTAATGCAGTAAATGCCGGTCATTCAGGTTCGAAACGACTGTGCTCTGTTCATCGACAGACATGGCTGAAACACCTCGAATTGGCCAATTTGCCTAACGCAGACGACAATATTATTGTCCGACCGACGCATACCAGGAGAAATGGCGATGACTCGCACGCTGACCCAGGAAGAATTGGATCGCTACGACCGCGATGGCTATCTCGTGATCACGGACGCGGTGCCGCAGGATCGCCTGCAGGCCGTTATCGAAGAAACCGAGCGGATGTGCGCGGAAGCCTTCAAGGTCACCGCCGGCACCGACATGCTCGATCTCGACCCCTCGCACACGCCGGACAAACCGCGCATCCGACGGATCAAGTCGCATCACGAGCATTCCGATTTTTTCGCCGATTTCGTCGCCGAACCCTTGATCATGGAAATTTTGGCGCCGTTGATGCCGTCCGGCATTCGCGTTCACAACACCAAGATCAACATGAAGTCCGCAGAAGTCGGCGAATCCGTCGAGTGGCATCAAGATTGGGCGTTCTACCCGCACACCAATGACGACGTTCTGGCCGTCGGTATCTATCTGGATGACTGTACGGAAGAGAACGGACCGATGTTCGTGGTGCCGGGCAGCCATAAGGGCCCGACCTACGACCATCACGAACATGGCTATTTCTGCGGGGCCATTGACCCAGACGCCATCAAGGACGAGATCGCCAAGGCCGTTCCGTTGATGGGGCCTGCAGGGACTTTGACGATTCATCATGCCCGCCTTTTGCACGGCTCCGCCTTCAACCGGTCAGGCCGCTCGCGGCGTTTTCTGCTGCAGGCCTACGCCGCGGCGGACGCCTGGCCGCTCGCCGATTTGAAGGGCGGGTTGGACGGCTTCAATGAAAAGATCGTGCACGGGGAGCCGACCCTGGCGCCCCGCGTGGTTCCGGCGCCGATCCGCATCCCCCTGCCCCTGCGGCCCTCAGCAGTGGTCGGTTCGATCTATTCGAATCAGAGCATCCTGGAAAACCGCTTCTTCGACGACGACGTCGAGCAGGAGAGAAAGCAGGCGTCGGAAACCTAGGGGCTCCCGCAAGCCTACTCAGCAGCGAAGCGCAGCTTATCGCTGTAGGACGATACAACGGCGTCGAGACTGTCCTGCGAGACCGTCACATCGATCGGCCGCACGTTGAACGCCGCGGGATTGTGCGGCAATTCCGGCTCCTTGCCGTCCGCAAGATCCTTCGCCATCCGAATGAGCTTGCGGCGCGCGACGATGACCGCGACATCCGAGGTGCCCAGATGCTCATTCTCCCGATCGACGATCGACCCCATCGCCTCGACGATCGCCCGGTCCTGGTTGTTCACCCCGGGGATGCCCGTCGCGTGGCCTGACCGCTGCAGCGCGCGGTCGCGCTGATAGTCATTCGTCTTGTTCACCTCTGGCGTGAAGGTACCCGGGATCCGCTTCGGCGCCGCTCCCATGCCGGTTTCCCGATAGTCGCGGTCTTCCTGAGTCATCGGCGCTTCCGGGTTGAAGGAGCTACCAAAGACGAACGTATTGTCATCGTCAATCGGGACATAGGCACGCGAGGATATCGGAAACTTGGCGTGCGGGATGATCGAATTGCACGGCAGGATCCATTGGGTCAGCCGCCAATTGTAGGTCCCATCCCCAAAATCCCGTTTCGACCCGTAATAGTAGCCATATTCCGTATCGCGAACGTCGAGCTCCGGCATGCCGTCCTTGGCCCAATTCGAAGTCGACTCGGTGAGTCCCGGCGACAGCGTCGCCGGATCGATTCCGCCATGCAGGAAGGTCGTGTGACAGGTATCGAGCTCACCCTCCAACCCCTGCATCCAGTTTGCAGAATAGTGCCATTTACGCTGCCAGCGATGCGCGGGCGGCAACGTCGCCCATTCGAATTCCGGCAAGGGCGGCTTGCGCTCGGCGGGTCCCATATAGACCCAGATATAACCGCCCCACTCCGCCGCCGCGTAGCTCTTGATCCGCACCTTGTGTTTGAAGTCGGTTTCCGGCCGTTCATTCGGCATTTCGGTGCAATTGCCGTCCACGTCGAATTTCCAGCCGTGATAGACACAGCGGATCCCGCACTGCTCGTTTCGCCCGAAGAAAAGCGACGCGCGCCGATGGGGGCAGCGCTCCTCCAGAACCCCGATACGTCCGTTCGTGTCGCGAAACGCAACAAGATCCTCGCCCAACAACCGCAGCTTGACCGGATCGCAATCCGGCTCCGCGATCTCCGACGGGATCAGCGCCGGCACCCAGAAGCGTCGAAACAGCTCTCCCATCGGCGTCCCCGGTCCGACGCGGCACAGGAGTTCGTTGTCTTCGGGTTTCAGCATGGCGGCCTCTTATGTTTGTTCGACGCGAACAGCTTAGAGCGCTGTACACGCAAAGGTACAGAGGGAACGCTCACGCGCGGCGCATGCTCGAGATCGCTTGCCAGACAATTGCCGACATCAGGACAGCGCCACCGATCAAGGTCGTCGCGTGCGGCACCTCGTTCAGGAACAGCCACACCCAGACCGGACCGAAAAGTGTTTCGGTCAACGACAGCAAGGCCAGGACGGCGGCGGGGACTGCGCGGCCGCCGACGGTGAAGACGGCAAGGCCGGTCGCGATCAACGCGCCGTAGAGCGCGCTGTAGCCGATATCGGTCAACGGGATGGCGAAGCCTGCGCCGGAGAGCGTTACGACAAATGCACCGGCGGTAGCGCTGAACACGCCGGCCAGGCAGACGGCTGGCATCATGTCGGTCTGGCGCCCGAAACGCAGCGCTACGGTGAAGCCGGCGAACCCCAAGGCGGTGATCAACGCCATCAGGTTGCCGTACAGGCTGCCTCCGCTCACACCGTGCCAGACCATGATTGCGACCCCGGTGAGCGCCACGGCCATCGCCATCCAAGTCGCCCGCCTGACCCGTTCACGCAGCAGTAGCCAGCCCAGCACTGCGGCCAGAAACGGCGCGACCGCCAGCACGAACAGGGTGTTGGCAACGCTCGTCGCGTTGACCGACAGGATGAACGTTACCATCGCCACCGAAATCGACAGTCCGGCGCAAACCCCGGGCCATCCGCACCGGCGAAAGGTCCTGAGGACGGCGCCTCGGTCGCGCAGCGCAATAAACAGCAGCAGCATCAGGGTGACCACGGTCGAGCGGTAGAAAACGATCTGCCAATCGTCCGCGACGGTGATATGCCGGACGATCAGCCCACCGAAGCTGAGGCCCAAGCCGGAGAACAGAATGAGCAGCGCGCCGCGCGCGGCGGACGGGGTCGTCATCGCGGAAAACCTTCCATCGATGCTGCGCTCATAACGTTCCTCCCCTCACCCCAGCCCTCTGCCCAAGGAGAGAGCTAAGCGTGCGCTCCAACAGGGACCCTCTTCCTGGGGAGAGTGTCAGGGTGAGAGCAAAACTTGATCAAACCGTCAGACGCCGCACAGTTTGTGAAACCTGCCCTACTCCCGGAAGCCCGGCCGCTCCATCGTGAAGACAGTCTCGCTCGTCACTTCGCTGTAATCCTGATAGCCCATGCGCGAAATCGGGTGCAGCTTGGCGATGTCGATTTGGCCGTTCGGCAGGATGAAATCGTCGTCGATATGGATACCGATCACCTCGCCGAAGACCACGGTGTATTTGTTGTCCGGATTCTCGTTCGGCAGATCGACGGTCTGAATGAGCTTGCACTCGAAATGGATCGGCGTCTCCTTCACCCGCGGGGCCTTGACCAGCTTGGACGGAATCGGCGTGAGGCCGACCATCGCCATCTCGTCGACATCCATCGATGTGGTCGCGGAGCTCTGATTCATCGCCTCGCGCGTGTCCCAGTTCGTGAAATTGTGCACGAAATCGCCGGTCTCGAGGATATTGCGCAGCGAATCCTTGCGCCCGTCATCTTCGACCTGGCCCTTGCCCGCGGAAAACATCACCGTCGGCGGGTTATAGCTGGTCGCGTTGAAAAAGCTGTAGGGCGCCAGATTGACCACACCATTCTTGTCGGCGCTGCTGATCCAGCCGATTGGCCGCGGCACGACAAGGCTGTTGAACGGATTCTTCGACAGACCGTGGCCGTCTTTCGGCTCATAGAACATATGTATTTCCTTTTGTTTGCCCGGCGAGCCGATTTCGTTACGGTCGGCTCGCAATCAAGCGAAAGAGGGTTTTCACGATGGAATGCAAGGTCACGCAATGCACGATCGAGAATGGGGTTGGCACGGTATATCTGGATCGTCCCGGGCGTGGCAACTCATGGACAATGCAGATGAATGTCGAATATCGCTGGCGCATGGCGCAGCTCGACGCAAATCCGGACGTCCGGGTCATCGTGGTAACCGGGAGCGGGCGTCAATTCTGCGTCGGCGCGGATATGAAGGCGCTCGATCACTATTCCGACACCGGAGAAGATTACGCGCAATCGGTGCACGACGACGATCTGGAAAAGCCCGGATTCGGGGTTCGGCCGGAATACGACCATGACATGGTCTGGCATTGGGGACTGCGCAAACCCGTAATCGCCGCGATGAACGGTGCCTGCGCAGGAATCGCGCTAACCTTGGCGGCCTTCTGCGACCTGCGGTACGGCGCGATCGGATCGAAATTCACAACTGCCGGACCGCGCCTCGGCCTGCCATCGGAATACGGGCTCTCCTGGGTTTTGCCGCGGCTGGTCGGCGTGACCCATGCCGCCGACATCATGCTGACCGGGCGTATCTTCCTGGCCGAGGAAGCCAAGGAAATGGGGTTACTAAACGCGGTTTACCCTTTCGACGAGTTTCGCGAACGGGTCGCGGAGACCGCCAACCATATGGCCCAACAGAACTCTCCTGCGGCGATGCTGACTTCCAAGCGGCAGCTCTATGCGGAGCTGATGCAGCATGACGTTGGGAAATCGGTCGAAGCCTCGAAAGATCTGATCGGCGAGCACATGTTGAGCGACGACTACAAGGAAGGCGTCGACGCCTATCAGAATGGCAGGCCGCCGCAATTCGCCGGTCTGGGTGGAGGAAACAGTTGATGGCGGCCAAACGCTACGGCACGGTGCCGAGTTCAGAACAGAACAAGATGAGCGGACTCGCGTTCGTGCAAGGGCTCGCAGACGGGTCGCAGCCCCTCAATACGATGGCGGAAGTGCTCGATTACGATGTCGTCGAGGCGGAGGTCGGCCGGGTCGTGATCACCGCGGCACCGACCGGCGCGTATCTCAACCCGCAGGGCACGGTGCATGGCGGCTATTCCGCCACCTTGCTCGACGCCTGCATGGGTCTCGCCGTGGCCACGACACTCGATCAAGGGCTCGGTTCCACGACCCTCGAATTCAAGATCACCTTCATGCGGCCTGTGGTTCCCGACAGCGGAACCATCACAGCGGTCGGCACGGTGCTGCGTAGCGGCCGCCGTGCCGGCTATGCGGAAGGCAAGATCACCGACGAGAATGGCAAACTGCTCGCCCACGCTACGA
This sequence comes from Rhodospirillaceae bacterium, assembly GCA_028817685.1. GTDB lineage: Bacteria > Pseudomonadota > Alphaproteobacteria > UBA8366. The sequence goes on along the minus strand of JAPPPC010000115.1, from coordinate 1,187 downwards.
CGAGCTGCATGATCTTCGTGCGCCCGGAAGACTGATCCGATCGCGGCTCGAACATTCGCATAGTGTCGTCCCGGACTTGATCCGGGACCCAGATGCGCATCCGCCGAAGATTGTCTGACCGTGAGTGGTTTCACCGCTGGGCCCCGGCTCGGGGGCCGGGGCACGAATTGGGGTCGCGAGACGTGGCCGCGATTATAAGCTTACTCAGCCCAACAGTTCCGCCATCAGCCGGATGGTTTCCATCGTCGGGAAACGGACCTGGAAAGTCCGGATCGGCAGCGCGGTGTAGCGGGTCAGCCGCTCCCTGATGCGGTCCTTCGACCCGCAGAGCGCCACCTCGTCGATGAAATCGTCATCGACCGCGGCGACCGCTTCGTCACGCTTGCCGTCCAGGAACAATGTCTGAATGCGGTCGGCCATGCCATCGAAGCCAAGCCGCCGGACATTGGCGTTGTGGAAGTTCACCTCTCGCGCACCCATGCCGCCGATATAATGGGCGTAGTATGGCTTCAGCTTGTCGCGGCATTCCTGCGCATCGTCGCCGAACGAGACCGGTACGGCGGGCGCCAGATCGAAGCTGTCGAACCCCTTGCAGCCGCCGGCCTTCGCAAACCCTTCCAGAAGTGGCTTCTCGAGCGACGGCCATTTCTCCGGTGAAAACATGCCCGGCACGACGCCGTCGGAAACTTCTGCGCTCAGGCTGAGCATCTTCGGCCCCATCGCCGCGAGATAGATCGGCATGTCCGCCCGGGCATGGGTGATCGATTTCAGCGGCTTGCCGAGACCGGTCGCATCGTCACCGGCATAGGGTATGTCGAAATAGGTCCCGTGATGCTCCATCGGGCCTTCGCGCTTGAAGATGTCGCGCACAATCGCAACATATTCCCGCGTCATGCCGAGCGGTTTGCCGAAGCGTTGCCCATGCCACCCCTCGATGACTTGCGGTCCCGACAGGCCGAGCCCGAGCCGGAAGCGGCCGCCCGACAGGTGATCCAGGCTGATCGCGGTCATTGCCGTCATCGCAGGCGTGCGGGCGCCAAACTGCATGATCCCGGTGCCGACATGGATCCTCTCGGTCTGCGCCAGGATGAAGGCGGCAGTGCTGACCGCATCGCTGCCATAGGATTCCGATGTGCGGACGATGTCGTAGCCGAGCCGCTCCGCTTCCAGGATCATCTCCATATCGA
>JAPPPC010000436.1 GCA_028817685.1 Rhodospirillaceae bacterium | reverse complement strand
GGCGAAGGCCATGGATACGGTCGGCAATGCCGGTGTCATCACCGTCGAGGAAGCCAAGTCGCTCGACACCGATCTGCAGGTCGTCGAAGGCATGCAGTTCGACCGCGGCTACCTGTCGCCCTATTTCGTGACCAACGCCGAGAAGATGAAGGTCGAGCTCGAGGATCCGTACATTCTGATCCACGAGACCAAGCTTTCCGGCCTGCAGGCCATGCTGCCGCTGCTCGAGGCGGTCGTTCAATCCGGCAAGCCGCTGCTGATCATCGCTGAGGATGTCGAGGGCGAGGCGCTGGCCACGCTCGTCGTCAACCGCCTGCGCGGCGGCCTGAAGGTCGCGGCCGTCAAGGCCCCGGGCTTCGGCGATCGCCGGAAGGCCATGCTGGCCGACATCGCCGTCCTGACCGGCGGCCAGGTCGTTTCCGAGGATCTCGGCATCAAGCTCGAGAACGTGACCCTCGACATGCTGGGCCGCGCCAAGCGGGTCGACATCGACAAGGACAACACTACGGTCGTCGATGGCGTAGGCAAGAAGAAGGACATCCAGGCGCGCTGCGAGCAGATCAAGGCGCAGATCGAGGAAACCTCCTCCGACTACGACCGCGAGAAGCTGCAGGAACGGCTGGCCAAGCTGTCCGGCGGTGTCGCCGTCATTCATGTCGGCGGTGCGACCGAGGTCGAGGTGAAAGAGCGCAAGGACCGTGTCGAGGACGCGATGAACGCGACCCGCGCCGCGGTGGAGGAAGGCGTCGTCCCGGGTGGCGGCGTGGCCCTGCTGCGTTCGATCAAGGCGCTCGATAAGGTCAAGCCGGGCAATGACGACCAACGCGTTGGCGTCAACATCATCCGCAAGGCGCTGCAGGCGCCGTCCCGTCAGATCGCCGAGAACGCCGGCGAAGACGGTGCGGTGATCGCCGGTAAGCTCCTGGAGAACAAGGACGCGAACTGGGGCTTCGACGCCCAGTCCGAGAAGTATTGCGACATGGTCAAGAGCGGCATCATCGATCCCGCCAAGGTCGTGCGCGCGGCGCTTCAGGACGCGGCCTCCGTTGCCGGTCTTCTGATCACCACGGAAGCCATGGTCGCCGACAAGCCGGAGAAGAACCCGCCGGCCATGCCGGGCGGTGCCCCGGACATGGGTGGCATGGACTTCTAAGACCAGTTCATACCGTTACGGGAAAGGCCGTCCTTCGGGGCGGCCTTTTTCGTTTTCTACCTATGCTCTGGGTGCCGTGGCTAAAGTATGCCTTCATAAATCATCCACATGTTTTGGGACCTGTCGCGCGTCGCAACCGATGGGCGATGCGCTGTTCCGATGATCGGCAAATTTCTGCGCTCCCGTTGCCCGCCATCGCGTGATCGGGTGTACGATGGCGCAGATTTTCGTACGCCCGCGCCGCCGCCACCCCTATGAAGTCACGATCGATCCTTTGCCTGCTTGTCGCTGAAGTCGCGGCCATGAGTTTGTGGTTCGTGTCGGCAGCTATTTTGCCGGATATGACGCAATCGGCGGCCTTAACACCTTTCCGCTCAGCCGCGCTTTCGAGCGGCGTGCAGGCGGGTTTCGTTATCGGTGCGCTGTTCCTTGCGGTACTGGGTATTCCGGACCGTTTCGACCCTCGCTTCGTTTTCGCCGCAGCCGCGGTCTGTGCCGGTTTCGTCAATGCGAGCCTGATTTTTCTCGAGCCAGGCTCGGGATGGGCGATCCTTGCCCGCATTGTGACAGGTATCTTTCTCGCTGGCGTATATCCGGTCGGAATGAAAATTATCGTGGGGTGGGGGATCAAGGATCGTGGTTTCCTGGTCGGCGCGCTCACCGGCGCGCTCGCGCTCGGTTCCGCCACGCCGCATCTGATCGCGTTAATCGGCGGTTCCAACTGGCAACTCACCGTTATTGCGGCATCGGTCGCCGCAATCGCCTCGGCCTTGCTTTGTTTTGGCATCGCGTTGGGGCCGTACCATGCGAAAGCGCCAAAATTCGATCCACGCGTCGTGCTCACGGCGTGGACCAATCGACGTGTTCGGCTCGCCTATGCCGGGTACCTCGGACATATGTTTGAAATGTTTGCGATGTGGGCCTGGATTGGCGTTGCGGCGGCAGCCTCCTACAGCGCGACGCTGCCCTTTTGGGAAGCGCAGGATCTGGGCAAGCTGACGGCGTTCGCAGCGATCGGGATCAGCGCAATCTCCTGCGTCGCGGCCGGCCACTTTGCAGATCGCTGGGGGAAGGCGCGAATAGCGATTGTCGCCATGGTGATAAGCGGGACATCCGCGGTTTTGGCGGCCCTGACTTTCGGGGGGCCAGCCTGGCTTACATTCGCTATCGTCCTCATCTGGGGCCTCTCCGTTGCGCCGGATTCCGCGCAGTTCTCGGCGCTCGTCGCCGATGCCGCACCAGCGGAACAAGCCGGCAGCCTGATCACGTTCCAGACCGCGCTCGGGTTCGCGCTGACGATCGTGACGGTACAGTTAACGCTGGTTTTGGCCTCGGCCGTTAGCTGGCCTGTGATTCTCGCATGCCTGGCGTTGGGCCCAATGTTCGGGGTTGCCGCCATGCTGCGCTTGCTCCGAATAAGGGACTAATGCGGCACAGTTGGGGCCGCGCGGCATACGGCAGCCGCTTCACACCGACGCCTGTTCGGCTTTTTCATTGTCAGGCGCAACGCCGCGTCGCAAATTACCGATCGCATAAAAGGGGATACCGGGTACATGACAGACCAGACGATCGCGACCGGCGGCAAATCAGTCTATGGCGCCAGGCTGGGGATTCTCATGCTGGAGACGCGGTTTCCGCGCATTCCCGGGGATGTCGGCAATGCGACGACCTTTCCGTTTCCGGTGCTCTACAAGGTCGTCCAGGGCGCATCCTCTGAGCGGGTGGTAAAGCAGAAATCCGAAGGGTTGTTGGATGCCTTTAAGGAAGCCGCCGGCGATCTGGTCTCGTTGGGGGCTGACGGAATCACGACAACCTGCGGATTCCTGTCCCTGCTGCAGGATGAGCTCTCCGCCCATGTCGGGGTGCCGGTCGCGACCTCAAGCCTGATGCAGGCGCCTTTTGTCGAGCGGCTCCTCCCGCCGGGCAAGCGGGTCGGTATTATCACCATCAGTGCGGAATCTCTGACGCGGGAGCATCTCGAAAAAGCGGGTGTCGATCCGGCGACGCCGGTCGTCGGCACCGAGGGAGGGCGCGAGTTCACGCGGGCCGTGGTCGGTGATGAGCTGGAAATGGACTGTGCCGCCGCGGAGCAAGATATTCTGGATGCCGGAGAGGCACTGACCCGGACCCATGACGATATCGGCGCGATCGTTCTCGAATGCACCAACATGGGACCGTTCGCGCATGCGCTGGCCAATCATGTCAATTTACCGGTGTTTGATATCACGACCTTTTTGAATTGGTTTCATGCCGGGTTAGCGCCGCGCCGCTATCCCCAATTCGACCGTCCCTGATTGTGCTGTCACGAATTGCCATCGAATTGTATCCATTTGAATTTGATCGCATTTATCGGAAGCCGCCAATTTACCGGTTTGGGGACGGTGGCGTTGGCGTTTCCTATAACGCAATGCCTGTGGATAAGCAGTTGATAAATTGTGGAAGACATAACAAA
>JAPPPC010000064.1 GCA_028817685.1 Rhodospirillaceae bacterium | reverse complement strand
ACTCACGGTATGGTCGAACCAGCGTTGAAGGCAGCACTGAGCGGCGCCAACCTGACCCGGCAATTGCTCGCCTTCTCCCGCAAGCAGCCACTTACGCCGCAAGTAATCGATCTCAATCAGCATGTCGGCGACATGACGGATATGCTGCGGCGAACGTTGGGTGAGACGGTTGAAATCGCCATCGAACTCGACCCGGAACCGCATACGACCGAAGTCGATGCAGCGCAGCTTGAATCCGCGCTGCTAAACCTCGCGGTCAATGCCCGCGATGCGATGCCGGATGGCGGAAAACTGACGATACGTACCGCGACGGTCACGCTCGATCACGCCTATGCGGCACAGCATCCGGATGTGACCCCCGGTGAATTCGCCTGCCTGTCCGTGACCGACACCGGAACCGGCATGGCGCCCGAGGTAGTATCCCAGGCCTTCGATCCCTTCTTCACGACGAAGGATGTCGGTCAGGGGTCGGGGCTCGGTCTTAGCATGGTTTTTGGCTTCACCAAGCAATCTGGCGGCCACATTGATATCGACAGCACCGCCGGGTCGGGAACGACCATAAACCTCTATCTGCCGTTCGCAGAAACAGCGGTGCAGCCGCAGCCGTTAGGTCAGACGATCGACACCGACATGCCGACGGCAAGCGAAGAGAAAGTGCTGGTCGTCGAAGACGATCCGGAAATGCTGGCCTTGGCCGTTACCCTGTTGGACGGGCTGGGCTACAGCGTCATCGAGGCGACAAACGGCGTCAATGCATTGCAGGTCCTCGAAGGGACAGCGGATATTGACTTGTTGCTCACCGATGTCGTCATGCCGGGCGGCGTCAACGGCATCGCGCTCGCCAAAGGCGCTCACGAGATCTATCCGGAGATGAAGATACTGTTCATGTCGGGGTATGCCGCCGACACGATAGACTTGGAAGGTGCGGCGAACCTCGAGATGCAAATACTGCGCAAACCTTTCCGTATGGCGGAAATGGCCAAGATGATGCGCCAGGTCTTGGACGCCTGACCGCCCCCCTCTCTTCCCCACCGACGACATCGCTTGATCGGATTCAATCAATTTTTGGATCGCCTATGGCAATTCCGAAAACCCATGATCTGATCTAGTATCGGCCGCGACAGGAGGGACGATTATGGGCAAGACGCTTTTCGAGAAGATCTGGGACGAACACGTCATCACGGCGCGCGAGGATGGCGATGTGCTGCTCTATATCGATCGCCACCTGATCCACGATCTGCATTTCCGCGCCTTCGGCATGCTGAAGGCGAAAGGCCTGGAAATCCGCGAACCGGACAAGCTGTTCGGCACTCCCGACCACAGTATTCCGACAACCGCCAAGGTGCTGGAAGACATTCCCGAGGGCGAGATGCGTCAGACGGTCGAAGTGCTGGAACGTTCGGCGGAAGAGCATGGTTTTACCCACTTCTCCATGACCGACGACCGGCACGGTATCGTGCATGTGGTGGGACCGGAACAAGGGATCACGCTGCCCGGCCTTACGCTTGTCTGCGGTGACTCGCACACCTCAACCCACGGCGCGCTGGGCTGCATCTCCTTCGGCATCGGCACGACCGAGGTGCAGCATGTTCTGGCGACGCAAAGCCTGTGGCAGCGCAAGCCGAAATCGATGCGCATCAACGTCACCGGCAAACTGGGCTTCGGGATGAGCGGCAAGGACATCATCCTGGCCGTGATCCGCGAAATCAGCGCCGCGGGCGGCACGGGCTACGCCATTGAATATGCCGGCTCGGCCATCGAGGCGCTGTCGATGGATGGCCGCATGACGGTGTGCAACATGACCATCGAAGCCGGTGCGCGCTCCGGGATCATCGCGCCCGACGACAAAACCATCGACTATTGCGCCGGCCGGCCCTACGCACCGAAGGGCGTGCAGTGGGACCAGGCCGTCGCCTATTGGCGCACCCTGCCTTCTGATGACGATGCGCGCTTCGACAAGGAAATCACGATTGACGGCGACGCCATCGCGCCGATGGTGACCTGGGGCAACAGCCCGCAATGGGCGCTGCCGGTCACCGAGACAATCCCGGACCCATCCGGCGAAAGCGATCCGCTGAAACGCGCCGACATGGAAGCTGCACTCGACTATATGGACCTCAAGCCCGGCATGCCGTTATCCGACATCGCCGTCGACACGGTGTTCATAGGCGCCTGCACGAATAGCCGCATCGACGATTTCCGCGCCGCCGCCGAAGTCGCGAAGAACCGGCGCGCAAAGGTTCGCACCCTGGTGGTGCCTGGATCCGGCCTGGTGAAGAAACAGGCGGAAGCGGAAGGTCTCGACAAGATCTTCACCGATGCCGGCATGGAGTGGCGCGAGCCCGGCTGTTCCATGTGCGTCGCCATGAATGGCGACATGCTGGCGCCCGGCGAACGCTCCGCCTCGACCAGCAACCGCAACTTCCGCGGCCGGCAGGGCCTTGGCAGCCGCACCCATCTGGTCAGCCCGGCGATGGCTGCAGCCGCGTCCGTCACGGGTCATTTCACCGATGTCCGCAAACTCATCTCGGAGGCCTGAATATGGCGCAGAAGAATCCCGGCCTCGAGCCCTTCACGACCTTCGCGTCCGTCGCCGTCCCTATCGACATCGCGAATTGCGACACCGACCAAATCATCCCAGCGCGCTTTCTGCGTCGGCCGGGCAACGATCCGGAATATCCCACATTCCTGTTCCACGATCTGCGTTTCAATGAAGACGGCTCGGAAAAAGATTTCGTCTACAACAAGCCGGAATTCCGTGAGGGCCGTATTTTCGTCGCCGATGTCAATTGGGGTTGCGGCTCGTCACGCGAGAACGCGGTGAGCGTCCTGCGCGCCAACAAGGTCCGCTCCGTCATCGCGCCCAGTTTCGGCGATATCCATTACAACAACTGCATCAAGAACGGCGTGCTGCCGATCCGCCTGTCCTCCGAAGCGTGCGAGACATTGCGCCGGCAACTCCATGAAAGCCCCGGAGCCGAAATCGCGATCGATCTGGATGCGCAAAGCCTGACCGGCCCCGACCAGACAAGTTATGAATTCGAGATTGAGCCCTTCGACAAGCACCGGCTGCTCAACGGCCTGGACGAGATCGGCCTGACGATGGAATTCGAAAGCGACATCGCCGACTTCAAGACGCGGTACGAGGCGAAACACGCCTGGGCGGGTTAGGCCGCAACCGGCCGCTCGGTCCCTTTGATTACCACCCGCCACAGCTTGCGCTCATGCGGAAAATAGTCGGCCACGGGATAGTGCAGGCAATGCACGTTCTCCCACACGATCAGGGTCTTCGGCCGCCACACCAGCCGGAAATGAAATTCCGGCCGCTGTACATGCGCGTATAGCTTTGCCAGCAACGCGTCCCCCTCTGCCGTCGGCATCTCGGCGATGCTGCGGCAGTAGATCGGAATGTTGACGAACAGGAACTTGCGGCCGTTCGCGGGGTTGAGTCCGACCAGCGGATGGCGGACCGGGGCGGCGCGCTCCCGCGCGGCGAGCTGCTCCTTGGTGTAACGCCGGGCCGTATTTTGCGTCGGCGTCGCCTTGTGCAGCGTATGCAGCCCTTCGATCCGTGCCTTCATCCGGTCGGACAGGCCGGCATAGGCAGCC
>JAPPPC010000466.1 GCA_028817685.1 Rhodospirillaceae bacterium | reverse complement strand
GTGAAGTCCATCACCGCCGCACGCTGCGGTTCGGCGCCGATATTGCCGATGTCCCAGACGTCCTTGCCCGCGGTATCGGCGATTTCGGCCGGCGTCTTGAACGGGATCAGTTTGCAGCCGACACCCAGTTTATCCGCGATCGCGCGCGCCATGTCCGGCGACACGCCGTCCGGGTCGCCATCCGACGTTTCGCCCGTGACCAGCAGGAAATTTGACATGTTGATTCCGGCGCGCAGAACACCGGTGGGCGCCAGTTGGGCGACGATCTCTTGGGACATGGTGCGGCTCGACTATAGTGATTTCAGGATATGCGGGCGCAATCCTAGGACCCGCCCCATGCCGCCGCAAGCGACCCCCGGGACCTTAAGGCGATCGCAGCCGGCGAATACCGTGAATACCCGGCGAAATTCCGCTATTAATTTGCGCCCATGCGACGACACGCCCACCTCAAACCGACAATTCGTGCGCTCAGCATTTGCTTTGCCTGCACCGTCGGTTCGTTTGCTCTCGCGACCAGCGCGGTCGCCGGGAAGGCACGCGTTGCCGTCGCCTCCAATTTCATGGCGGCGGCGAAGGCAATCGGCGTGTTGTTCGAAAAGCAGACCGGGCATTCCGCGATTTTCAGCTTCGGCGCCACGGGGCAGCTCTATACGCAAATCACACAGGGCGCGCCGTACGATGTCTTTCTCGCGGCCGATCAGGCACGGCCGACGCTCGCGATCGAGCACGGATACGCCGTTCGCGGCAGTCGGTTCACCTATGCAGAGGGCCGGCTGGCCCTGTTTACCCGCGACAGCTCCCGCGAGATTGACAGTTCCACACTTTCCAGCGCGACGGAGTCACGCGTCGCGATCGCCAATCCGGTCATTGCGCCATACGGAGCCGCCGCCGTCGCGGCCATGCAAGCACTCGGCGTCTACGAAGCGCTTCAGCCGCGACTGGTGCGGGGAACGAATATCGCTCAGGTCTACCAGTTCACCTATACGGGGAATGCCGCGTTCGGGTTCGTTGCCCTCAGCCAGATTGCCGGGCGGACCGGGGGATCTCACTGGGTGGTCCCGGCTGAACTGCACCCGGCCATCGCGCAAGATGCCGTTCTACTCGTTAACGGCGCGGAGAATGCGGCGGCACGGGCCTTCCTCGCCTTTCTCAAGGGTGATGGCGGCCGCCGGGTCACGGAAATGTTCGGCTACGGCGCCGGATCCTAGCGGGCTGCGGAGACACCGATGGAATTCGCAGAACTCTGGCCGCCAATTCGTCTGACACTTGAACTGGCGTCGATCACGACGGTCATTTTACTGGTCATCGGCACACCGATCGCCTGGTGGCTTGCGCGGTCGGAAGCGTCATGGAAGGAAGTCGTCGCCGCGATCGTGGCCGTGCCGCTCGTCCTGCCGCCCACCGTCTTGGGTTTCTATCTGCTGATCGCACTGGGGCCGGACGGGCCCGGCGGATGGGTTGCTGGCCTGTGGGGGGGACGGTCCCTCGCCTTCACCTTCGAAGGGCTGGTCATCGGGTCGGTTTTCTACTCCATGCCCTTCGTCATCCAACCGATCCGAAACGCATTCGAAGCGTTCGGCGAACGGCCGCTCGAAGTCGCGGCGACCTTGCGCGCCTCCCCCTGGCAAGCCTTTTGGACCGTCGCCGTGCCGCTCGCGCGCCCGGGCTTCATAACCGGTGCCGTTCTCGGCTTCGCCCACACGGTCGGAGAGTTCGGCGTTATCTTGATGATCGGCGGGAACATCCCCGGGGAAACCAAGGTCCTGTCGATCACGATCTATGATTATGTCGAGACGTTGCAGTGGGCGGAGGCGCACCTTCTGGCCGGAGGCATGCTCGTCTTCGCCTTTGCTGTCATCCTGTCGATGATGATGCTCGACAAACGTCTGGGGCGGCCGGGCCCATGAACAGCGGCACACCGGTTATAGACGCGGCTTTTGCCGGACGCCGAGGTGACTTCAGTCTTGACGTGGCCTTCGAAGCGCCGATGCAGGGCATCACGGCACTGTTTGGGCCCTCTGGGTCCGGCAAGACAACCATATTGCGCTGCATGGCGGGTCTCGACCGGATGGCGGGCCATCTGAAAATCGGATCTGAAAGCTGGCAGGATGACACTGCCCGCCTGTTTCACCGGCCCCATCAGCGGCCGATCGGCTATGTCTTTCAGGAAGCGAGCCTGTTCCCGCACCTGTCCGTCCGCAAAAACCTGACCTATGGCGCGCGCCGCGCAAAACCGGACGATAACGCCCTTGCCTTTGACGATGTTGTCGGCCTGCTCGATGTCGGCCATCTGCTCGACCGCAATCCCGGTACGTTATCGGGTGGGGAGCGGCAGCGCATCGCCGTCGGCCGCGCCCTGCTGTCGCAGCCACGCCTGCTGTTGATGGACGAACCGCTGTCCGCATTGGACCGGCAGACGAAGGACGAGCTACTGCCCTATTTCGAGACTCTGCACCGCGAGCTCACCCTGCCCATCCTCTATGTCAGTCATGATATCGCTGAAGTCTCGCAGCTCGCCGATCGCATGGTCGTATTGGCCGGCGGCCGCAAGGTCGCAGAAGGATCGTTGGTCGACATACTCGAACGGCTCGATCTGCAGCCGGCAACCGGCCGGTTCGAGGCCGGCGTCGTTCTGACCGCGACGGTTACGGCGCAAGACGAAACCTACAACCTGACCAGGCTCGATCATCACGGACAAACCTTCTCGATCCCGGTCGTCGATCTACAGATCGGCGAAGAGGTTCGGTTGCGGGTCCGCGCCCGCGATGTGGCGCTTTCGACGGAACGCCCCACGGCGATGAGCATTCGCAATGTTTTCGCCGGAACCGTCGTCGAAATCCGCGAGGAGTCCGGCACCGCCTTCGCCGAAACACTCGTCGATATCGGCGGCGGCCGGCTGCGAGCCCGCATCACTCGCGAGGCGGCGGTCGATCTTGCACTGCAAGCCGGTAAGCCGGTCTTCGCGCTGGTCAAGAGCATCTCCTTTGACCGGCGCAGTTTGGGGCAGAAACCGACCTGAGGCCGTTTGACAGATTGCCGAGCCGCACCAACAATCAGCTTACAGGGAGGGACCAGCCGTGACGAACAAGATCGAAATCCGCATAGCGCAGCGCGAACCGTTCGCAGGCGGACACGAATTCGAAGGCAGCGGTGCCTACGAGAAGATAAAGGGGCGGGCGCATTTCGCCGTCGATCCGCAAGCCGCGGCGCAGGCAGGAATCGTCGATCTCGACAAGGCACCGGTCAACGGGGAAGGTCTCGTCGAATTTGCCGCCGACCTGATCATTCTCAAGCCGGCCGACATGGCGCGCGGCAATGGCCGGCTGTTCTTCGATTACGGCAACCGCGGCAATATTCGGGCGCTGCAGTTCTTCAACGATGCGCCAGGCTCGAACGATCCCGCGACAATCGACCATGCCGGCAACGGGTTTCTGATGCGGCGCGGCTATACCGCCGTCTTCGGGGCGTGGCAGGGCGACCTGTTGCCCGGCGACGGCCGCTTTCTGCTCGACCTGCCGGTCGCGCGCAATGACGACGGCTCCCCGATCACCGGGCCCGTGCGGTCCGAATTCATCGTCGAGGCACCGGGCCAGCCCTGCATGCCGCTGAGCA
>JAPPPC010000626.1 GCA_028817685.1 Rhodospirillaceae bacterium | reverse complement strand
GTCCAAAACTGCGCATCGGCGCGTTCGCCGACGGCGCCGTTAACCTGACGGAGGGTGCGCCGTTTCGCCTGGACCGTGATGAGGCTGAGGGCGATCAAACCCGGGTTTGCCTGCCTCATCCGGAAATCTATCAAGCGATCGAGCCGGGCACGAACCTGCTCCTGGATGACGGACGCATCCGCTTGAAGGTCGAAGAGTGCGACAAGGACTTCGCGCAATGTTCGGGCGTCATCGGCGGCGAGCTTTCCGACCGCAAGGGCGTGAACGTGCCTGGCGTGGTGCTGCCGCTGTCCCCATTGACCCGCAAGGACCAAGACGATTTGCGCTTCGGCCTCGACCTTGGCGTCGATTGGGTCGGGCTGTCCTTTGTGCAACGGCCGGAGGACATCGCCGAAGCGCGCAAGCTGATCACGACGCGGGCGGCGATCTGCGCCAAGCTGGAAAAACCGGCCGCGATCGAGCGGCTGGAAGAGATCATCGAACTGAGCGATGCGGTCATGGTCGCGCGCGGCGATCTGGGCGTCGAGATGCCGCCGGAAGACGTGCCCGTGCTGCAGAAACGCATCATCCGCGCCTGCCGCCAGACCGGCAAACCGGTCATCGTCGCGACGCAAATGCTCGAATCGATGATCGATGCGCCAACCCCGACCCGCGCGGAAGCCTCCGACGTGGCGACCGCAGTCTATGACGGCGCCGACGCGGTGATGCTGTCCGCCGAGACGGCGGCCGGCAAATACCCGGTCGAAGCCGCGTCGATGATGAACCGCATCATCGAACGGGTCGAGCGAGCGCCCAATTACCGCCGCATGATCGACGCGGATGAGCTCGAGCCCGAGGCAACCGCCGCCGACGCGATCAGCGCCGCCGCCCGGCAGGTCGCGCATACGCTGTCCGCGACGGCCATCGTCACTTTTACCACTTCCGGCTCGACGACCCTGCGCGCCGCGCGGGAACGCCCCGAAGTCCCGATCATTGGGTTGACGCCGAACGTGAAGACAGCGCGCCGTTTGTCGGTGGTATGGGGCGTGCATACGGTCCATTCCAGCGACGCGCGCGACTTCCAGGATATGGTCACCAAGGCCAGTCACTTCGCGGTCGCCGACGGGTTCGCCCAGGAAAGCGACCGGATCATCATTACCGCCGGCGTTCCGTTCGGAACGCCCGGCGCTACAAATGTATTGCGAGTCACCCGGGTCGAGGTCGACTAACGGGATTAGGGAGTTCCACATGAAGAAAATCGACGCGCCTTCGCTTAAGGCCATGATCAATGATGGCGCAGAACTGGCGCTGCTCGATGTACGGGAAGACGGCCAGTTCGGTGAAGGCCATTTGCTGTTCGCCAACCCCCTGCCCTACAGCGTGCTCGAATCCCGCGTCGACGCCCGCGTGCCGCGCCGTTCGACCCGTGTCGTACTGGTCGACGATGCTGACGGCGTCGCGGAAAAGGCCGCCGTCCGGCTGGAGGCCTGCGGCTACAGCGATGTCGCGATCCTGGACGGCGGCGTCGCCGCCTGGCAGGAAGCCGGCTACGAAATCTTCAAGGGCGTCAATGTGCCCTGCAAGGCATTCGGCGAAGTGGTCGAGGTTTCCAACCACACACCATCGATTTCAGCCGAAGAGCTGCAGGCCATGTTCGATGCCGGCGACGATCTCGTCGTGCTGGACAGCCGGACACCAGCCGAATTCAACCGCATGAGCATCCCCAACGGCATCAACGTGCCGGGCGCGGAGCTTGCCTACCGGGTACACGACCTGGCGCCCTCGCCCGACACGCTGGTCGTCGTGAACTGCGCCGGCCGCACCCGCAGCATCATCGGCGCGCAATCGCTCATCAATGCCGGTATCGACAACAAGGTCGTCGCGCTGCGCGGCGGGACCCAGGGCTGGGTCCTGGCCGGGCTGGAGCTGGATCACGGGGCGACGGCGAAATATGGCGATGTCTCGACGGAAGGTGCGGCCAAGGCGGAGTCGGTCGCCGCATCGGTCCGGGCGCGCTACGGCGTAAAGACGATCGACCGCGCCACCCTCGATGCCTGGCGCTCGGAAACGGATGAACGGACGCTGTACATCTTCGATGTCCGCGACCTGTCGGAGTACGAAAAAGGCCACCTGCCGGGCGCCATCGCCGCGCCGGGCGGTCAACTGGTTCAGGGAACCGATGTCTGGATGGCAACCCGAGGGGCGCGCGTCGTCCTGACCGACGACAATGGCGTCCGCGCTGCGATGACGGCGCACTGGCTGCTGCAGATGCGATGGGACGTTTACGTGTTGGATGATGCGGGCGACCTGTCGGAACGCGCGGCACCGGCCAACAATGTGCTTGGCCTCGATGATCAGAACATCGAGACGATCGACCCTGCCGCGCTTGCCGCCGAGCTGGAAGCCGGCACCGCCGTCGCCGTCGATGTCGATCTGTCGCTCGACTACCGCAAGGCCTGCCTGCCGGGCGCGATCTGGGCCGTCCGGCCACGCCTGCCCGCGGCGGTGACGTCACTGCCGGCGGACCGGAAGGTCGTGCTGTATTCCGAACACGAGACCCGCGCCCGCCTCGCGGTCATCGACGCGCGTGGGGCCACCGATGCGCCCGTCCTGGTGCTGAAGGGCGGACGCGAAGCGTGGACGGCCGCCGGGCTGCCGACGGAACCATAACCCGAGACTCCAAAGGATTCGGACTGCATCGATTTCCTGTTTTGGGTGCATGACCGCCACGACGGCAATGAAGGTTCGATGCGCGACTATCTCGCCTGGGAAGAACAATTGCCGGCGCAGATCGAAGCCGACGGCGACGCGCAGTTTCGAATTCCCTGACCGGCCGCATGTTGACGCTTACGTCACCGCGGACTGCCGTAAGTGATATGTTAACGTGCAACCATTCATAGTCTGCGCAACAACGCCTCCCTGAAAGGTCTCCGCCTTGAGTGCGCCCGAACCCGAGGACGAACGCAAACGGCTTGACCGGCTGAACCGGTACAACATTCTGGACACGCCGCCGGAAGCCGCATTCGACCGGATCACGCGGATCGTCGCCGAAACGATCGGTGTCCCCATCGCGCTGGTGTCCCTCGTCGATAGAGACCGGCAATGGTTTAAATCGCATCATGGTTTAGAGGCATCGGAAACCCCTCGCGATATCGCGTTCTGCGCTCATGCCATTCTCGATGACGGTGTCTTCATCGTCGAGGACGCCTCGATAGACCCGAGGTTTCGGAATAATCCGCTCGTCACGACCGACCCGGCCATTCGGTTTTACGCTGGTGCGCCGCTCACGACGGCGGAAGGGCTCAAGCTCGGCACCCTTTGTGCGATCGATACCGTCCCCCACCAGCTTTCCGCCAGCCATAAACAACTGCTGACCGACCTGGCCACACTGGTAATAGACGAGATGGAACTGCGGATCGCGCTGCAAGACGCGATGCAATCGGTCAGCGATGCCGCACATAGGGAAACGTTACAAGATGAGTTCATCTCGCGCGTGACCCACGAACTGCGCACGCCGTTAACGTCCATCAGAGGGGCGCTCGGCCTGCTTGCGGATAGCCGCATCGTGACCGACCCAAACAAGTCCGAGGAAGCGATTTCAATTGCAAACCGGAACACGGCCTTGCTCATCGACTTGATCAACGAT
>JAPPPC010000169.1 GCA_028817685.1 Rhodospirillaceae bacterium | reverse complement strand
GTGTTGGATGCGCAAACAAGCCGCAATACGGATTGCCCGGAATACCAGATCGAGATGCGGTGCGCTCAGCAATCCCAGCGCGCCAACATCGAATGAATCGAGAATGCGCAAGGCCAACAGGACCTGAAACGATTCGGCTGGCGGGGGCGGCACGTGAACCAGCCGGTCCCGATAGGCTGCCTTAACAGGCGCCTCCAACACCGGGTCAACGGCTTCAAGGTCACGTAATGCGATGACGCCGCCAACCGATTCCATATGTTGGGCCAGTTTCGCACCCAGTTCGCCGCCATACAGATAGCCGATACCCTCGTCCGCGATTTTGCTCAGCGTGCCTGCGAGGTCGGGCAGTTTCAGCACATCGCCGGGTTTCCAGCCGCTGTTTGGCCTGAAGACACGATGCCATTCCGGATCCTTGATCCGGTCGGCGTGATCGACCGTTTCGGCGATGAAGAATTTTGAAATCGGATACCCGTCTGTCGCCAGCTTAATGGCGGGTTGCAGGACGTCGGCGAAGCTCAGCTTGCCATAGCGGCTTTGCAGTCCGTACCCGCCTGCCAGGCTGCCCGGGGTGCTGGGGGCAAGCGGACCGGTTTGCGCCACATTGCCGTCCATCTCCGACGGATTCAGCCCGGAAGGGGCGGGCGGGATGAAATCGAGGCAGGAGACCTCACCTGTTTCCACACGGAAGAATGTCGCGGCGCCGGCGCCGGCGAGGCCGGACATGAACGGTTCAACGACATTCAGTGCCGCTGTTGTCGCGGCGACCGCGTCGAAGGCGTTGCCGCCGCGTCGCAGCATCTCGGCACCGGCATTTGCTGCCAGTGGATGCGCCGCGGCGACCACGCCATGGACGGACCGTACGGCTGGGCGGCCGCCCAAGGACCAGTCGGCGTTGGTGAGTTCCAGCATATCGTTATCCCTTCCGGTTAGGCGCGCCATGATCGTTATCGGGCGCCGGTACGGCAACGAAAACTTGCAAGTGCGCGCCGTTCCAGGCGGTATACACAATTCAATCGCCGCGGGATCAAGGGAGTGTTCGGGACATGGCAATGAAGTCAGCAGCGGAAATCGTGGTCGAGTCGCTCGCCGTAAATGGGGTAGAGACGCTCTTCTGTCTCCCTGGCATTCAAAACGATCCGTTTTTCGCCGCGCTCTACGACAGCGACATACGGGCAATCAATGCGCGGCACGAGCAAGGCGTGGCCTATATGGCGCTCGGCGCGGCGCTGGCGACGGGCAAAGCACAGGCTTTTGCCGTGGTGCCCGGCCCTGGGTTTCTGAACACGACCTCAGCTCTGGCGACGGCCTATGCGACTGGTGCGCCGGTCCTGTGCCTGGCGGGCGAAGTGGCGACGGCGGCGATCGGCAAAGGCTACGGCCAGTTGCATGAACTGCCGGATCAGATGGGCATCATGTCGCGCCTGACGAAATGGTCTGGCCGCGTCTCGTCCGCGGGCGATGCGGCGTCCCAGATGGCGACCGCCTTCCAGGAAATGCAGTCCGGCCGCCCGCGGCCGGTCGGTATCGAAGTGCCGATGGATGTTTGGAATGACGAGGCCGACGTCGGGTATGCTGAGGCCGCGGACCCGGCGCCCGCTCCGAAGGCCGACCAGGCGGACATCTCGCGCGCGGCGGCCCTGATCGATGAATCCGAACATATCCTGATTGTCGTCGGCGGTGGCGCGCAGGGCGCCAGCGCGGAGGTTCAGGCATTGGCGGAACGGCTGGAAGCGCCTGTCGTGTGCTATCGCAACGGCCAAGGTGTGCTCGATGGGCGGCACCCCCTGGCGCAGACCGGCCCCTTTGGGCACCGGCTGTGGCCCGAGATCGATCTGGTTATCGGCATCGGCACGCGACTGAGCGCCCAGCTGCAGGGCTGGGGCATGGACGACGATCTGAAAATCCTCCGCATCGATATCGATCCGGAGGAAGTGACCCGGATCGCGCCGGCGGATGTTGCGGTCATCGGCGATGCCGCGGTGGAGACCGGCCGGCTCGTCTCCGCGCTCGAGGCGCGCAGCGTGCAGCGAACGCGCTGGCAGAAGATCGCCGAGTCGGCAGATGCGCTCGCCGATGAGATCGGCGGACTGACGCCGCAGGTCGAGTGGCTGGCGGCGATCCGCGAGGCGCTGGGCGAAGACGGCATTTATGTCGATGAGCTGACCCAGCCCGGCTATGTCAGCCGCCTGGCCTATCCGACCTACAAACCGCGCACCTTCGTGTCCTCCGGCTATATGGGGACGCTCGGCTGGGGCTATGCGGCGGCGCTGGGCGTCAAGGCGGTGAAGCCGGACGAGCCGGTGGTTTCTGTTTCCGGCGACGGCGGGTTCCTCTTCACCGGCAACGAGATCGCGACCGCGGTACATCACGGCATCAATCTGGTGACGATCGTCTTTACGGATGGGGCCTATGGCAATGTGCGCCGCATCCAGCAGCAAATGTACGACAACAAGGTCATCGCCAGCGAGCTGACCAACCCGGATTTTGTTGCCTATGCGGAAAGTTTCGGCGCCGCCGGACTGCGGGCGGCGAAGCCGGAGCAGCTGGAAGGAACGATCAAGCAGGCGCTGGCGCTGGAGAAACCGACCATCATCGAGGTCCCCATGGGCGACGTGCCCAGCCCGTGGCCGTTCCTGATGCTGCCGAAGGTACGGGGCGTTTAACGAACGACTCCGATGGCGGACGCATCTTCACAACCGGGCCGTTCCGACGGGCTGATTATCGGTCTCGTCGGCTTCGCGCATCTGATGTCGCATTTCTATCAGATCGCCCTGGCACCGCTGTTTCCGCTGCTCAAGGCGGAGTTCGATGTCAGCTATACGGCGCTGGGCCTGTTGGTCACCGTTTTGTATGGCACCTCCGGCCTCTGTCAGGCTTTCGCCGGC
Organism: Rhodospirillaceae bacterium; assembly: GCA_028817685.1. GTDB lineage: Bacteria > Pseudomonadota > Alphaproteobacteria > UBA8366. Next base: position 747 of record JAPPPC010000169.1, on the reverse strand, counting down.
ATTCTGGTAGACCGCTATGGCGGCGACCGGCTGATGCTGTTCGGTGTGACCACAATGGCGGTCTGCGTGTTTCTGATGGGGCTGGTGCCGAGCTATTGGATGCTGTTGCCGTTGGTGATGATCGCGGCGGTGGGCAACAGCGTGTTCCACCCGGCGGACCTGTCGATCCTTTCCGCCAAGATCGATCCGCGACGCATGGGCCGGGCCTATGCGGTGCATGGATTCGCTGGGACCTGCGGCTATGTCTTGTCACCCATCGTGGTGTTCTACGGCATCGCCAGCTTCGCCGGATGGCGGATCGCCCTGATGGCCGCCGGCTTGATCGGTTTGTTCGCGGCGGCGCTGATTTTCCGTTATCGCGCGGTCCTGCGGATGCCCGCCGGCTCACCCGAAGCGACGGCGATGCCTGGTGTCCGCTTCTATCTGGGTCTCATTCTCAGCCGGCCGCTGATGGCGGCTTTTACCTATTTCGCGCTCGTCTCCGCCGCCATGATCGGCATCCAAAGCTTCTCCAGCACCGCCTTCATCGAAATTTACGATGCGCCCCTGGCGTTGGCGACCGCGGGGATGACCGCCTATCTCGGCGCCGCGGCGGTGGGCAACCTTGTCGGCGGCGAGCTCGCCGACCGCTACCAGCGCCACGCGATGATCGCCGGCATCGGCCTGTTTCTCTGCGCGGTCAGCATGGCCGCCGTCGCGTTTGTCGCCTTACCCATGTCGATCAACATCGCCTTGGTCGGCCGCGTG
>JAPPPC010000133.1 GCA_028817685.1 Rhodospirillaceae bacterium | reverse complement strand
GTCGTCGATCAAATGGAAGCCTGGATCGAAGAGGTTGGCGGCGACGGCTTCATGCTGTCGCCGATCTACTGCCCCGGCGCGATCGAAGAATTCGTCGATCATGTCGTGCCCGAGTTACAACGCCGCGGCATGTACCGCGAAGACTACACAGGCACGACCCAGCGCGACCATCTGCTGCAGTACAATTGACAGTGCAAAACCCAGAGACAAAATAATTGCTGTCATCCCGGACAAGGCGCGGAGCGCCACAGGTCCGGGATCCAGGAAATCAACGCGCTTTGCATCGACATGGACCCCCGATCAAGTCGGGGGTGACAGCTAAGCAGCTAAACGAAGTTCGAACTCTCTCAAATCAGCTCAACTGAAATGCATCGCGCCGTTGATGTCGAGGACAGCGCCGTTGATGTATGACGCGCAAGGCGAGACGAGAAAAGCCAGCGGTCCGGCGATCTCTTCGGCCGTTGCCATGCGTCCCATCGGAAAGGTTTCGGGCTGGAAGTCCTCGCCCTGCGTCATGGGTGTCGCCACCGGTCCCGGGGCGACGGCGTTGATGGTCACGTTGTGCGGCGCGCCACGTCGCGAGAACCAATGCACGAAAGCGTGGATGCCGCCCTTCGACATGGCGTAATGCGGAGCCGCCCGGACGCCGCCGATGCGACCCGCGATCGAACCAACCAGCGCGATGCTGCCCTTCTTGCGAGCCACCATCCCCGGAAAGAACGCCCGGGTCACGTTGAGCGGGCCTTGTAGATTGACGTTGAAGACGCGGCCGGCGACCTCGTCCCAGCCGTCATCGTTCCAGTCGTCGAAGGGGCATATCGCTGCGCAATCGATCAGCGCATCGACCTCACCGCACGCCTCCGCCCAGGCCTCGACGGCTGCGCGGTCCGTCGTGTTCAGGGCGGTCGCCACCGACTCTTTGCCCTGGCTCCGCAGGAAATCCGCCAACGGTTCCGGCGCTTCGAGGTCCGCGACCATCACATCGGCGCCCATACTGGCAACGAGCCGCGCCGCTTCCGAACCGATGCCGCCGCCGGCACCGGTGATCGCGACCCGCTGACCTGTCAGATCAAACGCCTGAACCATACTTCTCCCCCTAAAGACTGTAATTCCCTTCGCGCACGATAAATGCCTCGATTGTCTCTTCGCCGAGCAGTTTCACCGCTTCCATGCGATGGGCGCCGTTGACGACGATGAACCCTTTCTTGGCATCGCGGCGCACCTGGATCGGGACCTTCTGGCCCTCCTCCAGAATACTCTCCGCGATTTCTTCTATCTTGTCCTCTTCCAACCCGTTGCGCCGCTTCGTCGGCACGTAGATGTCCGAAAGCTTGATGTGTTCCGACTTGAGCATCGCCATGGTTCGCGCTCCCGTCCGCTACGCCGAAAACCCGAGTTCTTGCAATGGCGCGTTGTCGAGCACCCGTTGATAGGACATCCGGCTGAGATCGATTGTCTGGTAGCCACCATCGAGAAGCAGCTCTTTCATGGCACGCCCAATCGCCGGTCCCTTTTGCAATCCCGCCCCCGAAAACCCGGTCGCGAAATAGTAATTCTCTAACCCGCCGGTCCAATTGCCGATAATCGTATTACCATCCAACCGGTTGTAGGCGTAATGCCCCGACCAGCTGCGCATCACCTTCAGCGCTTCGAATTTCGGCACCCGATGCGCCACGGCGGGCCACATGATCTCGTCGAACAGATGGTGCTTCACTTCCCAGTCGAATCCGCCGGGTACATTGACTTCGGTCAGGCCAACGGTATAGCCGGCCCCCTCCTGCCGGAACGATACATGAGACGGATCTTTGGTGAGCGGCATCGTTTCCAGCTCTTCGCGCGTTTCAACATAGAATGTCGAGCGGCTGAGCGGTTCGACCGGAAATTTCAGGCCAATCGACTCGCTGAGTTCCGGTCCCCAGGCGCCGGCGACATTGACGAACACCTCCCCTTCGATTTTCTTGCCGGAGTCGAGCACCACCCGCTGCACCTTCGTCGCGTCGGTTTCAAATCCCACCGCGCGATCCTGGACGAACTCGACACCAAGACTGCGCGCCTTGCGCCGGAATCCGATCACGGCGGCGTAGGGGTCGACAAAACCGTCCTGCGGGCCATGCAAGGCCGCGTCGATATCGTCGGTCCGCATCGAAGGGAAGCGCCGCTTCAGCTCGTCCCGGTCGATCATCTGATTCGAGGCGCCATGCGAATTCTGCAGCGCGCAATTCTGTTCCGCGACACCGACATCCTCGGCGCCCGTGAGCAGGTGCAGATAGCCGTACTCCAGGAAGTCGAACCGGCCCGGCTCACCATCCACATCCACCCGATTTGCGAAATCGCGATAGAATTCCTGGCCGTAAACCGACATCTCGATATTCTCGGCCAAGCCATGCATCAGGCGCACGCCGCCCGAGGAGCGCGGCGCGGCCGCAAATTCATAGGTCGGGTCGGGCTCGATGACGCAAACGTCGCCCGCCTTGCCGGCCACCGCCAGATGATAGGCAATGCTGGAGCCCATAATGCTGCCGCCGATGATCACGATATCCGCCATCGCGGTACCCTTTCTGCCTGAGTAAGTTCGGCCGCCATGATCCTGCCGCCGCTAACGGTGGGTCAAGCGCAATCGCCGATTGGCCCAACCGCCTTCATTGTTTAGCCTACGCGCAATATCACGACACAGCGGAGACACCGACCTCATGACCGATCTGCACAAGGACGCCATTGTCATTGATGGCCTGATCATCTCGAACTGGAGCCGCGCGGTCTTTGAGGACATGAAGCGCGGCGGCCTGACGGCGGCAAACTGCACCTGCTCGGTCTGGGACGGTTTCAAGGGCACGATGGAAAACATCGCGCAATGGAAGATCTGGTTCGAAGAGCATGACGACCTGCTGACCCAGGTCTTCACCACCGAAGACATCCGCCGCGCCAAGCAGGAAGACAAAGTCGGTATCATCCTTGGCTGGCAGAACACCGGCGGCATCGAGGATAGGGTCGAATTCCTGCGCCTGTTCAAGGAACTCGGTGTCGGGGTGATGCAGTTGACCTACAACACGCAGAACCTGGTCGGCACCGGTTGTTGGGAGAGCGTCGATAGCGGCCTGTCCGACTTCGGCCGCGAGGTGATCGATGAAATGAACCGGCTGGGTATCCTGGTCGACCTGTCCCATGTCGGTGCACAGACCAGCGAAGAGGCGATCCTGCACTCCAAGAAACCGGTCGCTTACACCCATTGCGCCCCCAACGGGCTAAAGGACTACCCGCGCAACAAGACCGATGAGCAGCTCAAATTTATCGCCGACCGCAGCGGATTCGTCGGCGTTTGTACCTATCCGCCTTTCCTGCCGTGGGGCACGGAAACGAACATCGACAATTGCATCGAAGAGATCGAGTACGTCATCAATGTGGTTGGCGAGGACTGCGTCGGCATCGGCACCGATTTCACGCAGGACCAGGATGTTGCCTTTTTCGACTACCTGTCCCTCGACAAAGGTCATGGCCGGCGCCTTGTCCCCAAACGCCCCGGTGGCGTCACCAAAATGCCGGACGGGCTGAGCACGATCGGTGAATTTCCGAACCTGACGGCGGCGATGGAGAAGGCCGGCTGGCCGGAAACCAAAATCCGCAAGGTGATGGGTGAGA
>JAPPPC010000670.1 GCA_028817685.1 Rhodospirillaceae bacterium | reverse complement strand
GGCAGAACCCAACCGAAGAACAGACGGATTTCCTGTAAGTCACCGGCGAAGAGCCCTTCGCGAAATGCGCCGACCGCCGAACGCGCCAGCAGCAGCAACGTTATGCCGCCCAGCACGTAGCAGATTGCAATCGGAAAGACGTACGGCTCCATGCCGACGCCAAACGGGTCTTCTTCGATCTCCAGGGCGGCCATGTAGAATATCGCCGTGCAGGCGAGCATCACGAGGCCAGAAATGAAATCGCTTCGAGCCGACATCGACGGTTAACTTGGTTCGCAGTTGGAAGGAACGGGGCGAACCTGAGGTCCGCCCCGCTTCAGCCGAATGGCCGCTACTTCTTCTTTTTCTTGCTCTTAAGTTCGTCGACGATCGGCGACCAGGTGGCGGTCAGCTTGTTGTAATAGGCCGTCGCATCCGGTCCGCTGAGATACTTGGCCGGCAGGCCAGCCTTCTTCAACAGCTTGCCGTATGCCTTGTGCGCCGTCATCTGCTTGCAGGCGCCATCGAGCTTGACCACCGTCGCGTCCGGCGTCGCCTTCGGCACCATCAGCATCATGGGCGTGAAGACTTCCGTTGACGGGATGCCCTGCTCCTGCATCGTCGGAACCTTCTTGTTGTTCGGGTCCCGTTCCGGGAAGATCAGGCCCAACACGCGAATCTGGTCCTGGAACCCGTTGATCAGGTGAACGCCGATCACGGAGAAATCAACCTGCTTGCCGATCAGCAGCCCGCGCGCCGGTGCGCCACCCTTTGCGGGCACATCCTGCGCCTTGATGCCGTTGCGGCCGACGAAGGCCAGCCCGGCGATACCCCATGTGCTGGTGCGGCCCGGTGTCGAGAAGCGCAGCTTGCCGGGATTTGCCTTCGCATAATCTACCAGCGACTTCGCATCCTTGAACTCACTGTCCTGATGCACAAACAGACCCGGCAGAAGGCGACCGACCATGCAGACGATCTTGAAGTCAGCGATCGGATCCACAGGCGCCTTCCGGAACTTGGTCGAGAAATAGAACGATCCGCCGGAGGCCAAATAGATCGTGTGACCATCAGGCTTCGCATCCGCGACGAATTTCGCCGCCGGCACGCCGGAACCGCCTGGTTTGTTGACCACGATCAGTGGCTGCATGTTGATATATTCCGGCGCTACGCTGGCTAGCGCCCGCGCGTAGGAATCCGTGCCGCCCCCGGCGCCGAAGCCGACGACGACGGTCAGCGGTTTTGACGGAAATTCAGCCGCTTGGGCCGGTGCTATCGCTACCGCCGCGAGAACCGCCGCGCCGGCCGCAAAAATCTGTTTGAGTGCCATGATGCCTCCCTCGTTCGCGAACTGCCCTGCGAATGCGAACCGGAACCGCCGACCCGCACGATCTTGTAACTAAAAGCTTATTATGGCTTCGATTTTGGCGTGTTGGAGGGCAACGGGTCAACCGTGACGGGCCGTTATTGGCCATACAATGAACCGAACGACGCTATTCGTTCAAATAGAGCGTGCTTTCCACGCCAAGATACCCGTCCCACGCGAACCAATAGCTGATATGACCGGGGACACGAGGAAGACTTTCTCCCTTCGGCCCCAACAACGCTTCTTCCGTTGCGCGCCAGGTGCCGCCGGGGCCTGTCAGCATACCGAACCTGTCGCCGGCACCGAATTCGCGATCCTTCCGGTCATAGGCACGCACGGTTCGCGTTTTCGGGTCGCCGACAAGAACGATCTTACGCTGACCGACAGCGTCGTTGATGACCGGTTGTTTCTCGAACGCAGTCACTGGCCATGCCCGGGCGGCGCCGACATCGCGAATGCCGAAGACGTAGTCCTTGCGCTTTAGATGCTCTTCGTTGCGCACGATCGCCGGGAACATCAGATCCGGGCTGTTGAAGTACTGGCGGTATACGACGCCGGAATCGTAGTCCCGGTCATGTCCCGTATAGAGCGAGAGCGCCGTGGTGTGCGGATGGAGCGTTTTCCATTTCGCCCAACTGGTGATGACCACAGGACGGATTTTGAGCGCGATCCCGGACCGGAACAGCGGCCCGCTCACCGGCTGCCCCGTGAATTGGTTCCACAGGCTATTCGTCTGACGGTAGAACATGAGCTTGTTCGAGCGGTACAGAAACCCGGACGAGGCGAGAACGAACGGTTCGTCGCGCCCTTCGACCTTCGTCTCGAACAGGATTCCCGCGCCGCATAAAGTGCAATACGCGAGCGCGACCGGCACACCGCCGATCGTCTCGTTGAACATCTCATGCCAGCCCATGATGCGCAGCGGATAGGCGCGCGCGTCGCCGTTGATCTCGACCCCAAAGACCAGATCGTCTGGCAGCAGATAGTCTGCCTCCTTCGCCGTAAGCATTTTCGGGTTGTCGAGAGGCGGCAGGTCGTCGACCCTGACCCCGCCCCAGGCTATTTCCTCGAACCGAATGCCCAGATTCTCCGGCAGAGACAGGTCGCCGCCGAGGAAGTTCAGGAACTTCGGATCGATCCTCTCATACATGTCCAGTTTCAATTGGCGATAGCTGGGGTGCGGCTTCAGCTCCGGATGGGCTTCCTGCCACAGCATGCCCGTCTGCCAGCCCGTAATCTCTGCACCGGTCAGCGTTTTGAGCGCGTTCGGGATCACCTGATTGTCGCGCCGGTACCGCATGGCGAAAATGAGCGACGGCACGATATCCGTTTTCCCCCGGTCGAGAAGCATCTGCACCGCGACATCCTTCTGTTCTACCGTTCCCGTCGTCGCCAGCTTGCTGAGCGCGGCGACATCACGGTCGGTCAGTTCCTGCGCGCAGGCGGCACCGGTTGCCAGCACCACCACCGCCAGCACGGAACAGATCGATAGGGTTTGCAGAATTTTATCGAACATGGCGTAGCGTTTTACCGTCACCGGCCGGGTATCGTACAGGGGCTCACTATCATGTGTGGCGAGTTGAACCGGCCCTCCCACTCGAGCCCGCGGGAAATTCTTGGCTGACGCGCCGGGCGCCACGTGGCAGCCTAGCCGTCCTGCGCCCGCTTCTTCGCCGAAACGCCATTCATGTCCTTCAACCGGCTCGTCATCCTGATGTGCGCCTTTTTGTGGCTCAGCCTACTGGGCATGCATTCGGTGCCGGCAATGCTGCCACTATTCACCGAACTATGGTCGTTGAACTACACGCAAGCCGGCTGGCTCGCCGGGATGAACTACCTGACCTATCTGTTCGGCGTCGCCTATGTCGGGGTCACGGACCGGATCGATGCCAGGCGGCTGCTGATCATCGGTGCGCTGCTGAACGTGGCCGGCTATGGCGGCATGGGGCTGGCGGACGGGTTCTGGAGCGCCCTCGTCTTCCGCGGCATTCAGGGGCTGGGCTTCGCCTGGACCTATATGCCGGGCATCAAGGCGATGAGCGACCGTATCCCGGGCGACGGCAAGGGGCGCGCCGCGGCAATCTACGTCTCCAGCTTCGCGATCGGATCCGGCGTGTCGGTCTGGATCGCGGCCGAGATCGCCGTGGCCTATGGCTGGCAGTGGGCCTTCGTCATCCCCGCGATCAGCAACATCTTCGCCGCCGCGCTGCTGCTCGGCGTCCTGCCGGCGATTTCGGTCGAGGGGGCGGGCGGCCCGCGCAAACTGCTGCCGGACTTCCGGCCGGTATTCCGCAAC
>JAPPPC010000584.1 GCA_028817685.1 Rhodospirillaceae bacterium | reverse complement strand
TGGCTCAGATCACCGGCGATCGTGGCGACGTTGCGGATCTGCGCGGTGGCGATTTCGCCGACGCGTCCGTCGCCGTCAACCTAAGCTGGGACGGAGCGAAACTGGCCGCGGCCCGCATATCGCTTGGCGCCGTCGCGCCGCTGCCGGTCCGGGCAATCCAAACCGAAGCCGCGCTGCTGGCCGGCGACCTGTCGGAAACGGCCATCCACGCCGCAGCCCGGATGACCGTCGAAGGCGCCCTGCCCCTTTCCGACAACGCCTACAAGGCGCGACTGTTGGTGAACCTGACCGAACGCGCGATCAAGAACAGCCTGCCCGAGTAATCGGTTCGCTTAGTCCGCGTCTTCGCGCTGGTCGGTGATCTGCGGGACCGGCTCGAACGACTCGTAGACCGGGCGGTAGCTTTTTTCGTCGAGGAACTGTTTCAGACCCTCGTGATAGGAACTTTGCATGTTGAACCGCGCATCGTGGTAGCGGATCGCCATGTTTTTCTCCATCAGGTAATCGAATGCCTGCGCGTGGTCCATGGTGCGCACTTGGCGCACCGCCTGCTTGGTCGCGCGCAGCACCGCCGGGCTTTTCTTGAGCAGCACGTCGGCGAGCTTTTCGACTTCGGTCTCCAGATCGTCGAGCGGCACCACCTTGTCGACGAGGCCGATACGCTCCGCCTCGTGGCCGTCGAACGCTTCGCCGGTGCAGGAGTAATAGAGCGCGCGGCGCGGCAGGCAGGCGTCCGCGACCATCTTGGCGACCAGCGCGCCCGGCAGAATGCCCCAATTGACCTCGCTCAATGAGAAGGTGGCGTTGTCCGCGGCCACCGCGAAATCTGTCGACAGCAGTTGCATGAACGCGCCGCCGACGCAGAAGCCATGGATCATGGCGATGGTCGGCTTGTCGAAATTCCACAGCCGTTCGAAGCGCCAGCGGGTCGCTGCCTCTTGCGCCTTTTTCGATTCGGCCGGCTTGTCCTCCAGCTCGCGGAAGAACTTTTTCAGATCCTGGCCCGCGCTGAAATTGCCGCCCGAGCCTGTCAGGACGACAAGCTTCGTCTCCGGGTCCGCTTCCAGGCGCTGAAGCGCTTCGTCCATTTCGTAATGCAGCTGCGGGCTCATGGCGTTCTTCTTCTCGGGCCGATGCATGTAGAGCCACGAGATGCCGTCATGCTGCTTCAGTCTTACGCATTCATAATCGAATTCCATTGCCAAGCCTCCTTTGCTGCGTTGCCCATTAGAGTACGGACCAACACCGCAATGGCGAGTCAAAAGCAATAGACGGCACAAATTCGCCAGGCGCGCCGTGCACCGGTACAATGAGCCTTCCAGGGGGCGGGTCACGGACAAAATGTATTACAGCACCGAAAAAAACGACCATGGATTGCCGTTCAATCCGTACAAATCGATCGTCGTACCGCGGCCGATCGGCTGGGTCACCACGCTGGATAGCGACGGGAACGTCAATCTGGCGCCGTACAGCCAGTTCAACAATCTGGGCTACGACCCGCCTTATGTGATGTTTTCGGCGAGCCACAAGGTTGGCGCCGTGACCCGCAAGGACACGGTCAGCAATATCATCGAAACCGGGGAATTCGTCTGCAACATGGCGACGTACGATCTGCGCGACGCCGTGGCGCGAAGTGCGGAGATTTCCGATCCGGACGTCAACGAGCTGGAAGCCGTTGGCCTGACACCGGCTGAACCGCAATTGGTGAAACCGCCCCGGGTTGCCGAGTCGCCGGTGCATCTGGAATGCAAATTCTACACGACGCTGATTTTGCCCGGCTACGCGGCGACGAACACCACCCATGTGGTCGTCGGCCAGGTGGTCGGCGTCCATATCGATGACGATGCGTTCACGCCGGACGGCAAGATCGACGTCGCGCGGCTTCGGCCGCTGGCGCGCATGGGCTACCAGGACTATGCCAGCAGCGACGACGTCTTCGAAATCGCGCCGCAGGGTAAGAACGCGGCCGAACTGATCGCCGGCATGGGCGGCGAAGCGAAGGGCAAACGGACAGAGTAGACAGGATGGATTACGAGCTTCCCGAAGAACTGCGCATGCTGCAGCAAACCCTGCGGCGCTTCATGTATGACGAAATCATCCCGCACGAACGCGACGCCTATGAGGGACCGGAACTAAAACCGGAGTACCGCGAGAAATGGGAAGCCCGCGCCCGCGAGCTCGGTATCTGGCAGATCGACGTGCCGGAGGCGTATGGCGGCATGGGGATGGGGCTGCTGGCCCGCGTCATCGTCTGGGAAGAATCCGGCCGCACCATCGCCTTCCCGCGCCGGAAGGCCTGGATCTTCGGGCATGATATCAGCCCGATCCTGCTGCAGTTCCTGCGCGAGGATCAGAAGGAGAAGTATCTCTGGCCGGTCATCCGCGGCGAGAAACTGCCAACCATCGCCCAGACCGAGCCCGACGCCGGCGGGGACCCTGCCGCGATCCGAACCACCGCGGTGCGCGACGGCGACCACTACGTGATCAACGGCATGAAGCGCTTCATCACGAACGGCGACAAGGCCGACTTCATCCAGTGCATCTGCGTGACCGACAAGGATAAGGGTGCCCGGGGCGGGATTTCCTGCATCCTGGTCGATGCGGACACCCCGGGCGTCGAGGTGCTACGCCAGCAGGAAACCATGATGGACGACCGGCCGTGCGAGATCGCCTTCACCGATGTGCGGGTCCCGGTCGAGAACATCGTCGGCGAAGAGGGTGGCGGCTTCAAGATCGCCCAGACCTGGATCACCTTCGGCCGCATCCGGCACGGCGCACTCGCGCTCGGTGTCATGGAACGGTGCCTGGAACTCGGCGCGGAATACGCCAAGCAGCGCGTTACCTTCGGCAAGCCGTTGGCGGAACGCCAGGCGATCCAATGGCCACTCGTCGACACTTACGCCGACCTGCAGACGATGCGGCCGCTGATCTACAAGACCGCGGCCCGCTACGATGCCGGCGAGGACATCCGCTACGATTCCTACCTCTGCAAATTCCTGGGCGACCGCAAGGGGTTCGAAGCTGCCGACCGCTGCATGCAGATCTTCGGCGGCATGGGGCTGACCACGGATTTCCCGATCGAAAAACTATGGCGCGACATGCGCTCGATGATGATCACCGAAGGTCCGGAGGAAGTGCTGCGGATGGCGCTGGCCCGGCATGTCCTGAACGAATACGGGTGAGCGGAGAAAGCGCATGCCAAGCCTGTTGGACGGAATTCGCGTTCTCGAATCGACAACCATCATCACGGGTTCGCTCGCCGGCTGCCTGCTGGGCGATCTCGGCGCCTCGATCGTCAAGGTCGAACACCCGAATGGTGGCGATCCGTTCCGTGTCTTCCGGGGCGACGATTACAGCCCGCATTTCCGTGCCTACAACCGCAACAAGGAAAGCCTCGCGCTCGACCTTCGTGACAATCAGGGCCGCGACATCTATCTAAAGCTTGTCGCGGAATCCGACGTGTTGATCGAGAATTTCCGGCCCGGTGTCATGGAACGGCTCGGCCTCGGCATGGAGGTTCTTCGGGAGACGAACCCGCGGTTGATCGCCTGCTCGATCACCGGCTTCGGCGAGGACGGCCCCTACAAGGCCCGGCCCGCCGCCGCCGCCGTGCCGCAAGGGCGCCGCGGCATCCCACG
>JAPPPC010000118.1 GCA_028817685.1 Rhodospirillaceae bacterium | reverse complement strand
GATAGCGTCCTCACCGACATAAGCCGTCGCCGTGCCATCCAAAATATAGACGCATTCGTCCTCGTGATGATGGACGTGATGCTCCGTGGTCTCGTCCCCCGGGGCGACTTCGATGATGTGAAACCCGAATCCGATGAGACCCACCATATCGCCAAGCGACTTGTTGATCCGTTTGCCATTCGGGTTGAGAAAATGCGTCTTCGCTAGCCCTTCCATGGCCGAAATCTCAGCGCTCGAAACAACATATTTCTCGTCAGCCATCCGCCCGCCTCATTTGTTCCCGTTTGGTCAACGTCACGCTTGTACGTTGATATCACCTTTGGGGATCGATATGTAAAATCGCTGTGGGACGGTAGTGTCGCCAGCGGTGGAAGCGCCGCCGAAACCTATCGAATGAACGTCAAACCGAGAGCCATAGAATGACCGATTCCCCGCAACCGCTGGCCGGCGTCAAGGTCGTCGATATCGCAAACTTCCTCGCCGGCCCCATCGCCTCCATGTTTTTGGCCGATTTCGGCGCCGAGGTCACCAAGGTCGAACGCCCGGACACTGGCGATGAATTGCGGTTTTGGGGCAACGATAAGAACGGCGTCGGCCTGATGTATAAGATGGTCAACCGGAACAAACATTCGGTCACCGCCGACCTGCGGACGCCGCTCGGGGTAGAGATCGTCAAGCGCCTCATCGCGGATGCCGATATCGTCGTCGAAAATTACCGCAAAGGGACCCTGGAGCGCTGGGGCCTCGGCTACGACGTGCTAAGCGCGATCAATCCGAGCCTGATCATGCTGCGGGTAACCGGTTTCGGACAGACCGGGCCAAACAGCCACCGGCCGGGCTTCGGCACCTTGGCGGAAGGATATTCCGGCTACGCCTATATATCCGGCTACCCGGATCGGCCGCCGTTACTGCCCGGCTTCGGGTTGGCAGACGACAGCGCCGGCTTGATGGGCGCCTTCCTGGCCCTGGTCGCGCTGCAGGAGAAGAACCGGTCCGGCAAGGGTCAGGTCATCGACATGGCGATCTATGAGCCGTTGTTCACCCTGCTGGGTCCGCAGGTCGTAGATTTCGATCAGCTCGGACTGGTCCAGGAACGCAACGGCAGCCGCCTGCCCTTCACCGCCCCGCGCAACACCTACCGGACGAAGGACGGTAAGTGGGTCTCGATGTCCGGCAGCGCGCAATCCACCTTCGAGCGGATGTGCGAGGCGCTTGAGGTTCCGGAGCTCGTCAACGATCCGCGCTTCCTCGACAATCGACTGCGCATCCAGAATGCCGTCGCGCTCGACGACGCGCTGCAGGCCGCGATCGAGAAATTCGACCGCGACGCGCTGATCGCCCTGTTCGACGAATTCGGCGCCGCCGTCGCGCCATGCAACAGCATCGCCGAGATTTTCGACGATGAACACTTCAAGGCGCGCGAGAACATCGTCGCGGTCGCAGATAACGAGCTGGGCGAACTGATCCGCATGCAGAACGTGGTCGGGAAACTCTCGCGGACACCGGGCGAGATTCGTCATGCCGGACCGAAACTGGGATCGAGTAACCGCGACGTCCTGATCGATCAGCTTGGTTTCGATGAGGCCGAACTGAAGGCAGCGGGACTGCCGCTCGACTAGCGATCTCCGGGTGGCCTGCCGCCCTAACCCCTGATCACAGTTAGGGGGAAGGATGGTGGGCCCGGCAGGACTCGAACCTGCGACATAACCGTTATGAGCGGTTCGTTCTAACCAACTGAACTACGGGCCCGTAATGCCTCTATAGCAGTGTCCGGCAGTTGGAACAATCGGGGGGCGGTTGGACCCAGCCTATCCGGTGTGATTTGCTATCCCCGCACATAACGGGGAGGCGTTTCGCGATGAAGATCGACGATATCACACTGACCTTATTCGCTTGGGACGGGATCCCGGCCACGCAATACGGCCAGCATACCGGCAAGTTTTCCGGGCAGAGCCAGCTTGGACTGGTGACGATTCGGACTGACGATGGCGTCGAGGGAAACGCCTTTCTCGGCGCGTCGAGCCGGGGCGGCCATCTGGACGCCCATTCGCTGATCGATCACCTGAAGCCGCAGCTGATGGGACAAAATCCGCTCAACCGCGAGCGGCTGAACCGAGAGATGCATAAACGCTCCCGGGCGACGACCCTGCGCGCGATCGGGGCGATGGATATCGCGCTTTGGGACATTGCCGGCAAGATCGCCAATCTGCCGATCCATCAGCTGCTGGGCAGCGCGCGTGCCAGCCTGCCGGCCTATGCCAGCTCCCCAACGCTGGGGTCGGCGGACGCCTATGTGGAGGAAGCCCTCTCCATCAAGAGCGCTGGCTGGGCCGCCTACAAGATTCACCCGCCGACCGAATGGAAAACCGATATCGCCGTGTGCGAAGCCGTGCGCAAAGCGGTCGGCGATGACTACACGCTGATGCTCGATTCGACCTGGGCGTACGATTTTCCCCAGGCGCTGCGGGTCGGCCAGGCGATCCAGGAGATGGGCTACTACTGGTACGAGGACCCGCTCGCCGAGCAAGATCTGTACAACTACATCAAGCTCCGAAACCTGCTGGAGATCCCCATCCTGGCGACGGAGTACTCACCGGGCGGGTTCCTCGGCTATGCGCCCTGGATTCTGCAGCAGGCGACGGACTATCTGCGGGGCGATGTGGCGGTGAAGGGCGGTATTACCGCCTGCGTGAAAGCGGCGCACCTGGCCGAAGGATTCAGCATGAACTTCGAAATCCACCATGGCGGCAACTCGCTCAACAATGTGGCCAACCTGCATGTTTCGGCCGCAATCGCCAATTGCGAGTTCTTCGAGGTCTTGCTGCCGGACGGGGCGCAGAAATACGGTCTGATAGAGGATATCGTGGTCGATGCCGACGGCTTGGTGCACGTGCCAATGGAACCGGGGCTGGGCGCGCAGATCGATTTCGAGATGATCAAGGCGAAGACGCTGCACACCCTGACATAGGCCTGAGAAAAAATGGCCGGAACCAAAGGGTTTTAACGGCGGAGCAAGATTGGTCCAGAGGGCAGCGTACAACTGGTTCATGGGCGATGATGCGACATACGGCGTTGCGGGTTGTCCCGGTAGTCCAAAGGAGGGGCCCGCGCTGCTTCGTGTAGCGCTTTTGCGTTACGCGGAGCGAAGTAGCGTGGGAGGTCCTTGAGGACCCACCGGATCAACCATACAGTGGCGTTCAAGCTGGTGTTTTTGGGGATTTCCGCCGTTTTTTGCTTTGGTTGAAACGGTAGCTGTCGCCGTTCATTTCCAGGATATGAACGTGGTGGGTGAGTCGGTCCAGGAGGGCTCCGGTCCGACGTTCGGAACTAAATACCTCAGTCCATTCGTCGAAGGGTCAATTGCTGGTCACCAGGGTGGCACCGCGCTCATAGCATTGGCTGAACACCTCGAACAGTAGTTCGGCGCTGGTCTTCGAGAGCGGCACGAAGCCGAGTTCGTCGATCATCAGCAACTTGTATTTGGCCAACTGCTTCTGGAAGCGCAGCATGCGCTTCGTAAGCGCTCATTTGACCCCCTTCTATGGTGCGGGCCGTAATCGTGCGAGTAGACCTCTTGATTGGAGGGAGGTGTTCGCATGGAAAGAGACGGCAAAATGGACGTCCATTTGGGCGTCTCGG
>JAPPPC010000591.1 GCA_028817685.1 Rhodospirillaceae bacterium | reverse complement strand
ATCGGGTACCGCCATCGCCGACCCGCCGCCGGACTATCTCTACGGGCTGGTGATCGACAGCGTCCGCGTCGAGTCCGCGCCCGCCGGCGGCGCAACGATCCTGCGGGCGCGCATCGTCAACGATGCGGCAGAACCGCTAATCTTGCTCGGCGCCGAAGCGAAGAGTGTCGGCACGTCGAGGATTCTGGCGCGCACCCGGCACGCGGGCAGAGCGGTACTCGACTCCATCACCATCTCGAGTGAGGAAATGCTCGACCTCGGCAGTAACCACCTCTTGATAGAATTGTCAGATCTCAAAAGGCCGTTCCGGAACGGTGAAACGGTCTCACTGGCGCTGTCTTTTCTCCGCGGTACGGTGCCGATCGAAGCGCATGTGCACTGATCTTGGGAAAACGCGATGAAACTGATTTTGAAGATTTGTGCCGCATCTGTGCTTCTCATCACCGCGATTGGTCCGTTGAGCACCACTATGCTGCGTGCTGCAACGATGGATCCGCGCTCAGTTAAAAAACCCGAGATGACCTCGGCGCTTTTGGCAGGCAAGCAACTTTACGATGCCAAATGCGCCGAATGCCACGGGGTCAATACTGTCGGTACCAACAAGGGGCCGCCGTTCCTGCACCGCGTCTACCATCCGGGGCATCACGGCGACGGCGCATTCTTCTACGCGGTTAGGCGCGGGGTGAAACAGCATCATTGGCCCTTCGGCAACATGCCGCCAGTTCCGGGTCTGACGGACGAGCAGATCAAATCCATAATCCGATACGTTCGCGCCTTGCAGGACGCGAACGGTGTCTTCTGATGCGCATTAGCGACATACCTCAAACTCAAGAAGGGACATCTTATGCGCAAAGCAGCGTTTACCGTCCTGATCTCAATGACCGCCACAGTGGCATACGCTGCAGGCTCCCACGACCATGCGAGTCCGTATCGGGGCGAAGAGAAGCGGCAGATAAAAAGCCTTTCGGCGGCAGATATCGACGAGCTGTCGCGGGGTGGCGGATGGGGCTTCGCCAAGGCGGCCGAGCTGAACGGTGTCCCAGGCCCGGCTCATCTTTTGGAATTGAAAGATGACATTTCGCTGAAACCCCAACAAATAATGGCCATACAGGCGTTGTTCCAGAAGATGAATGCGGAGGCGCGAACGGAAGGAGCACGGTTGATTGCACTGGAACGCGCCTTGGATCGCCGATTTCGCGAAAACACGGTCACCGAGGCGATCCTGGAAAGCGCTCTACGAGAAATTGGTGAGGTGCGCAGCACCCTGCGTTTTATTCATCTAAGAACCCACCTGAAGACTCCCGCTATCCTCACGGCAGAGCAGATTGAGCGGTACAACCAGTTGCGAGGCTACGAGACGGCGTCTCCCTGCGATGCCGTTCCTAACGGGCACAATACGGCTTTTTGGCGTCAACATAACGGATGCGAATGAAAGGCCGCCGATGCCAACTCTGGTGTTCGAGGTCTGTATATTGCTCATGCGGCAATTGGCCAGCGGGGCCATTGAGATGAGACGATGACGCGATCACCGGCGCTATGGAGAGCCCTGCTTGTGCTCGCGGCAGCCGCCATGCTTGGGACGTTCGGCACGAGCTTGGCCGCCCCGAAGAACGACGCGATTTTCATAGACTTTCGAGAAACCGGGGCGCCTATCCGACCGGGCAGTACAACTCCCAACCTGTTCGCTGCGGCCGATGGGCAGGTGTATTTAAACTGGTTGGAACCGGTAGGACACTGGTTCTCCCCCAAAGAAGTGGTCCATCCGTATAGTTATGAGAAGGAGGACCGCAGATGGCGAACAAGAGACCGAAGCCGGAGGAGATTGTCACCAAGCTACGACAGGTTGATGTTCTTGTCGGGCAAGGGAAGACCCGGATCGACGCGATTAGGTCGATTGGCGTTACGGAGCAAACCTACTACCGCTGGCGCAAACAGTATGGCGGCATGGGAACGGACCAGGTGAAGGAACTGAAACGCCTTCAGAAAGAGAATGAGCATCTTCGCCGGGCTATTTCGGACCTGACCCTTGAGAAGTTGATTTTGCGTGAGGCTGCACGGGGAAACTTCTAAGCCCCGCCCGTCGCCGGGTTTGCATTGATCATATCCGTGGCAAGCTTGCTGTGTCCGAACGCCGAATCTGCCGCGTGCTCGGCCAGCACCGCTCCACTCAACGGCGGCGGCCACAGGGCCGGGCGGACGAAGACCGGTTGGTGGCGGATATGATCGTACTGGCGCGGCAATATGGTCGGTATGGATACCGCCGGATTGCTGCTTTGCTGAGAGACGCCGGTTGGCTGGTCAATGACAAGCGTGTCGAACGCCTATGGCGACGAGAGGGGCTGAAAGTACCGATGAAACAGCCAAAAAAGGGACGGCTCTGGTTGAATGACGGGTCCTGCATACGATTGCGAGCAGAATATCGTGACCATGTCTGGTCCTATGATTTTGTCCACCACAGAACGGATGACGGAAGGGTCTTCAGGACATTGAACATCCTTGATGAGTACAGCCGCGAATGCCTGGCGATCCGGGTCAAGCGTAAACTTAACTCGACAGACGTGATGGATGTTCTGACCGACCTGTTCATCCTGCGCGGTGTGCCAGCCTACATTCGATCCGACAACGGCCCCGAATTCGTGGCAGAGGCCGTTCGCAACTGGATCAACGCCGTCGGCGCAAAGACGGCATACATCGAGCCAGGCTCGCCTTGGGAGAACGGATATTGTGAAAGCTTCAACGCCCGCTTCAGGGATGAACTGCTAAACGGCGAAATCTTCTATTCGCTGAAGGAAGCCCAAATCATCATCGAAAAGTGGAGGAGGCATTACAACACGAAGAGACCGCACAGCGCATTGGGCTACAGACCGCCAGTCCCCGAAACCATCGTTCCGATGGAAGCAAGGCCGGTCATGCACTAACTTTTAAACTGGATCACTAAACGGGGGCCAACCAACTTGCCCTTCCCAAACTCAAATCCAATAAATTCACTATTCTAATTCTCGTCGTAAGTCTTGCGGGGCCACTTCTGGAAGTGTTGAGTGGTCCGTGATGAAGGGTTGCGCGATTGTTTGTTGATGTACCGATACACCTCGTCGTCAGCGGCGCCGGCATCATCGTCGGCTTCGCTTTCGGCGCGATTGCCTGGTGGACGCAGTTTTGTGTCGCGGGATCGGTGCTCTCCGCGGTCGCCGCGGCTGACTACCGCGGGCTGCGAGCCGTATTTCTCGCAATTGCAACGTCTCTTGTTCTTTCGCAAGGCCTTCAGTCGGCCGACCTTGTCGACCTCGATCAATCGATCTTCCGGACGCCCACGCTCCACTGGGCCGGGACGCTGTTTGGCGGCTTTGCGTTCGGATACGGCATGATCCTCGCGAGTGGCTGCGGCGCGGGCAGCCTAGTCCGTCTCGGGGGCGGTGACCTCCGGTCCATCCTGGTGCTGCTGTTCATCGCGATCTTCGGCTACATGACGCTGCGGGGGCTTACGGGTATTCCGAGGCTCGAGCTGGAAAACCGTCTTGGTATCGACCTCCTGCAATTTGGGATCCAGTCGCAAGGCCTGGATCATATTGCGGCGGCACTGACGTCGAGAATGGAAGACGCCGTTCGCTGGCCGATTGTCGCGATTATCGTCGCCGGCATATTGATCTATGT
>JAPPPC010000020.1 GCA_028817685.1 Rhodospirillaceae bacterium | reverse complement strand
GCTTTAAATACGGGGACACTATACTTGTCTCCGATCGCAATTAGGCGTTATGTGCCCTTAATAGAAGCGGCGCCGCTATTGGCGTTTGGGCGGTGGCTCACTGACGTCGTCCGGCAGGCCTGCCTCGTAGACCGCTTCGCCTTTCGGGATTTCGGTCCAGTCCTGATGCGACCGGACATAGATGTAGCGGAAATCGTGCTTGTCGCGATCGATGATGGACGGGTCGTCCAAGGTGCCCGCGTCGATCGCCTGGGCCGTGGCGCGGCGTTCCTGGGTGAAACCGATATTCGTACCGCACCGTGCGCAGAACTGCAGGTCGAGCCAGCGCCCGGAATCGTTGACCGTGCGATAGGTGGTGAGCGTGCCCTTGGTCAGGGCGAAATTCGCCTGCTCCCATTTCGGGATCATCGCAAAGGCGGAACCGGTGCGGCGCTGGCACCATTCGCAATGGCAGACCACGACGATGTCCGGGTCGCCGGCGACCGTGTACCTTATGTCACCGCAGACGCAGCCGCCTTCATGGACCGTTTCACCCATTGATTTCATTTCCCTTTGAGGTTCGCCTCTACCTATTTTGCGGTCGAACTCGTTGCAAGCAACGATTACCGCGAGGGTAGCCGACCGGGCGGCCGCTCTCTAGCATGCCTCGACAGGACCGAAATTCTCTCAATGGAAGGACTTGCCATGTTCAACCACGTGATGGAGGGCGCGAACGATATCGACGTCTCGAAACGCTTCTACGACGCCCTGTTGGGGGTTCTCGGCATCGCGCCCGGCGTGAAGGATTCCGAGGTGCGCTGCAGCTATCGCGGCAATGGCGGCGTGTTCATGATCAAGATACCGATCGACGGGGCGCCCGCCAGCAACGGCAATGGCAGCACCGTCGGTTTCGCGGCTCAGGACACGGACACCGTGTATGCCTGGCATGCCGCCGGTGTCGCCAATGGAGGCACGACCTGCGAAGACCCGCCCGGATTGCGGCCGAACGGCGTCTATCTCGCCTACCTCCGCGACCCCGCGGGTAACAAGCTCTGCGCTGCCCACCGGCCGCGTTAACCGCCCCTCGCTGTTTCGGGGACACAATACTTATCTCTGAGCTGAATTAAGTATTGTGTCCCCGATATAGGGGGTATGGCATCGACAGGGCGGCGACAGTTCCGCAAAATGTGTCATCGGTCCCATCGGTGAGGAGAGGGTGATGGAGGGTGTTGTGTCCAGCCGCGAGGGAACCTCGGTCCCCGAGCGCGTCGATGTGCTCGTCGTCGGAGCGGGGCTGGCCGGTCTCTATATCCTGTTTTGCCTACGCCGGCGCGGGTTGCGCGCGCGGGCCTACGAGGCGGGCGGCGATGTCGGCGGGACCTGGTACTGGAACCGCTATCCGGGCGCCCGCGTCGATGTCGAGAGCGTGCAGTACTGCTATCACTTCTCGGACGAACTCACGGAGAGCTGGAACTGGACGGAGCGGTTCGCGTCCCAGCCCGAGCTGCTGCGCTATATCAATCATGTCGCCGACCGGTTCGATCTGCGCCGGGACGTCACGTTCGACACGCGCGTGACGTCTGCACTGTTCGACCGCAGGACCAACCTGTGGACGCTGGAGACCGACCGGGGCGATGTGGCGCAGGCGCCGTTTTGCATCATGGCGACCGGCAGCCTGTCGACGCCGTACCGGCCGCCCTTTCCCGGCCTCGAAGACTTCCAAGGCGACACCTACCACACCGCGATGTGGCCGCATGAAGCGGTCGATTTCAGCGGCAAGCGGGTGGGCATCGTGGGGACGGGATCGACCGGCATCCAGGCCATCCCCGTGGTCGCCGCACAGGCCAAGCACCTGACCGTGTTTCAGCGCACGCCGAACTACACGACGCCGGCGCGCAACCGCCCGCTTGCGCGGGTCGAGCAGCGCGACTTCAACGAACATCATGCGCGGTGGCGCGACGAGGTCCGGCACAGCTTCGCCGCCATCACGGGGTTCCCGCTGCCGACGAAGTTCCCGGACGAAGACACGCCGGAGGAACGCCAGGCCCTGTTGGAACAGCGCTGGGAGGAGGGCGGTATGCCGCCGGCCCTGCTGGCGACCTACAAGGGTATCGGTGTCGACGAGAAAGCCAATGCCGTCGTGGCCGATTTCGTGCGCGGGAAAATTCACGAAATCGTCGAAGACCCGGCCGTCGCGGCGCGGCTTTGTCCGCCGGCCGATTTGCCGATCGGGTCGAAGCGGCCGCCGATCGACACCGACTATTACGCGACCTTCAACCGGGACAACGTCACCTTGGTCGATGTGAAGCGGGCGCCCATCGAGCGGATTACGGCCAGCGGTCTCAAAACCGGTGAGGCGGCATACGATCTCGACGCGATCATCTTCGCGACCGGCTTTGACGCCATGACGGGAACCCTGTTGGCCATCGACATCCGCACCACCGACGGGGCGAGTTTGAACGACGCCTGGGCGGACGGCCCGTCGACCTATCTGGGGCTGATGGTCAACGGCCTTCCCAACCTATTCATGATCAACGGGCCCGGCAGCCCGTCGGTCAAGGCGAACATGATCGTCGCCCTGGAACAGCATACCGACTGGATCATGGCGCTGTTGGACCATCTGGCAGCGGCCGGCTTCGATCGCGTCGAAGCGGACAGAACGGCGCAGGAAGACTGGGTGGATCATGTCCGCGAGGTTGCCGAGGCGACGCTGATGCCGAGGGCCGACTCCTGGTATGTCGGCGCCAATGTGCCGGGCAAGAAGCGCGTCTACATGCCCTATTTCGGCGGTTTCGACCGATATTGCGGCCTCTGCGAGGCAATCGCCGCGGACGGCTATCGCGGGTTCACCCTCTCCCGTCACGGCGGTGCGCAACCGGAACCGCGGCGCGATACGGACCCGCAGGACGCCGCCGCCACGTCATAACCATTCGGCAGATAAGGGGACACAATACTTATCTCAGCGGGAATTAAGTATTGTGTCCCCTTATTTGAAGTATTGTGTCCCCTTATTTGTGTTGCGTTAGCGGTCGCGGCGGCAGCCGGGTGGTGGAGCCGTGCGCGGCCATCCAGTTGCGCATGTCGTGATTGATGAAGAGCGGCGGTTCCACGAATTCATGGCTGAGCCGCTTGCCGTCGAACCGGTACCGGATATAGCCGACCCGCCGCGTCACGCGGGGGCCGCCGCCGGTGGCCCGTGTGTTGATGAAGGAGGTGGGCGGCGCCCAGATAAGCCGTGTGGATCCGTGCCGCATGCTGCGATAGCAATGGCGATGGCCGCTCGCCACCAGCGTCACGCGGTATTTTTCGCACAGGGCCAGCAGGCGCTTCCGGCTGCGCGGCCAGACGTTGCTCAGCACGTCTCCGGTTTCGCCGGGGCTTTGCAGGAAAAGCGGTTTGTGGATCAACAGGGCGGCCGACCGGTCGTCCGCCGCCGCGAGCGCATCGCGCAGCAATTTTATCTGCGTCTTCTCCGCGGCGAGGCCGCTTTCCAGGAGCTGAGCATTGAGGCCGACGAAGCGCCAGGCGTCCAGATCCTGAACCCAGAAGTCGGGCCCGAACGCCCGCCGATAGCGCGTGCGCCGCGCCACGGTAATCGGTCCTTTCAGCCGCGGATCCGGCGGCGTGTCGCCGATATCGTGATTGCCCGGAATGGCCCGCCACGGCACCGGCAGCCGCGCCATC
>JAPPPC010000216.1 GCA_028817685.1 Rhodospirillaceae bacterium | reverse complement strand
CTCTATAACTACTGGATCGTCATCTTCTTGATGATGGCGGGGCTGTACATCGTCATGGCCCGGGCCAACCTGATCAAAAAGATGGTCGGTCTCAGTATCTTCCAGGCCTCGGTCTTCGTCTTTTACCTGACCATGGGCAAGGTATCGGGCGGCACCGCGCCGATCGTCATCGACGGCGATCCGGTCTACTCCAATCCGCTTCCGCATGTCCTGATCCTCACCGCGATCGTGGTGGGCGTGGCGACCCTGGCGCTGGGATTGGCCCTTATCGTCCGTATCAAAGAATCCTACGGGACGATTGAGGAAGACGATATCGAGAAACAGGAAACCGACGCGTGATCGCCGCCCACCTTCCCGCCCTGCAGATCGTGCTGCCGCTGTTGTCGGCACCGCTTTGCGTGCTGCTGGTCAGAGCAAGGCTGGCCTATGCGCTGTCGCTGATCGTCTGTTGGCTTGCCTTCGCGATATCGATCATGCTGCTGGGCCAGGTGCTGGACGGCGGCGTCATCTCATATCGGCTCGGCGGTTGGGCGCCGCCCTGGGGCATCGAATACCGGGTCGATCTGGTTAACGCTTATGTCCTGCTGATCGTCGCCGCCATCGGCGCGCTGGTGATCACCTATGCCGGTCCCAGCGTGGCGCGCGAGATCGGCGGCGGGCGCGAAACCCTCTTCTACACGAGCTATATGCTCTGCCTGACCGGGCTGCTCGGCGTGACGATCACCGGCGACGCGTTCAACATCTTCGTGTTCCTCGAGATTTCCTCGCTGTCCTCCTACATCTTGATCAGCCTGGGGACGGACCGGCGCGCGCTCACCGCCTCGTTCCGCTATCTCATCTTCGGAACGATCGGTGCAACCTTCTTCCTGATCGGGGTCGGGTTGATCTATCAGGCCACGGGAACTCTCAATCTGGCCGACATGGCGAACCGGGTTGAGCCGCTGGGCGCAAGCCGGACCGTCCAGGCGGCTTTCGCCTTCATGGCGGTGGGGCTGGCGGTCAAGGCCGCTTTGTTTCCGCTGCATTCCTGGCTGCCCAACGCCTATGCCTACGCGCCGTCGGTGGTTTCCGCGTTCCTGGCGGCGACGGCGACCAAGGTGTCGATCTACGTTCTGATCCGGACCTATTTTTCGGTCTTCGGGCCTGAATTCTCCTTCGAGGTGATGACTCTCGGCCCCGTGCTGATGGTGCTTTCCATAGCCGCCATGCTGATCGGATCGATGATCGCCATATTCCAGGATGACATCAAACGGTCCTTCGCCTACTCCAGCGTGGCGCAGATCGGCTACATGGTGCTCGGTATCGGTTTTGCGACGGTGCTGGGCGTGACCGGCGGCATGCTCCACCTGTTCAACCACGCGCTGATGAAGGGCGCGTTGTTCCTGGCGTTGGGCTGTCTTGTTTGGCGCACCGGTTCCGTGTCGATTACAGCGATGCAGGGGCTTGGCAAGCGGATGCCCTGGACCATGGCGGCGATCGTCGGCGGTGGCCTGAGCCTGATTGGCGTGCCGCTCACCGTCGGCTTCATTTCGAAATGGTATCTTCTGCTGGCCGCGATCGACAGCGGGCTTTGGTGGGTCGCCGTGTTCATCCTGATCTCCTCATTGATGGCGATCATCTATGTCTGGCGGCTGGTAGAGGTCGCCTATCTGTCGCCCTCGCCGGATGGCGCGCCAAGTGGTGAAGCGCCTTTGGTTATGCTGATCCCGACCTGGGTCCTGGTGCTGGCGAATTTCTACTTCGGCGTTGATACGCGGGTTAGCGTCGGCGTTGCGACCGAGGCGGCCAAGTATCTGCTGGGAGCCGGGTCATGAGTGCGCCTGATCTGATCCTCCTTGCCATGGCGATACCGCTGATCGGCGCCGTCCTGATCGTGCTGGTCGGAAAATCGCCGAATCTAAGAGAGACTGTGACCTTTGCGACCGCGATTTCACTCTTTGCGGTCGTGGTGTCGCTGGTTTCCGGGGTCTTCCATGGTGAGCGGCCCGCCGTGTCGCTTATCGAAATCCTGCCGGGGCTAGACATCCGTTTCGAGATCGAGCCGCTGGGGATGATGTTCGCCTGCATCGCATCCGGCCTGTGGATCCTCAACTCGGCCTATTCGATCGGTTATATGCGGGCCAAGAAGGAGCACGCGCAAACCCGCTTCTACGCCTGTTTCGCGATCGCCATTTTCGGAGCGATCGGCGTGGCGACCGCCGGCAACATGATGACCCTCTTCATTTTCTACGAGGTGTTGACGGTCTCGACCTATCCGCTGGTCGCCCACCACCAGGACGCCGAGGCGCGCCGGTCGGGTCGCGTCTATCTGGGCATTCTGCTTGGCACCTCGATCGGGTTGCAGCTTGTCGCCATCATTTGGACTTGGTTCGCGACGGGGACATTGGATTTCCGCGAAGGCGGTATCCTGAACGGCCATCTCGAAGGTCCGTTGGTCGGGTTGATGCTGCTGCTGTACGTCTATGGCATCGGCAAGGCGGCGCTGATGCCGCTGCATCGCTGGCTGCCGGCGGCGATGGTCGCGCCCACTCCGGTCAGCGCCCTGTTGCACGCGGTTGCGGTTGTGAAGGCGGGCGTGTTCACCGTGCTGAAAGTTATCGTCTATATCTTCGGGGCGGAGTTCCTGCGCGAGACGGGCACCGGCGACTGGCTGATGTATATCGCCGGCGCGACTGTGTTGCTCGCCTCCTTCGTCGCCATGACCAAGGACAATCTGAAGGCGCGGCTGGCCTATTCGACGGTGAGTCAGCTCTCCTATGTGATTCTCGGTGCGGCGCTGTTTACGCCACTCAGCGTCGTTGGCGCGGGCATGCACATCGCCATGCACGCGGTCGGCAAGATCACCTTGTTTTTCTGCGCCGGCGCGATCTACGTGGCTTCGGGCAAGACAGAGATCAGCGATATGAAGGGGATCGGCCGGGTGATGCCGGTGACCCTGTTCGCGTTCTTTGTCGGCGCGCTCAGCGTCATCGGTCTGCCGCCGATGGGTGGCTCGTGGAGCAAATATTATCTGGCGCTCGGCGCCTATGATGCGGGCGAGTTGGTTTTCATCGGCGTATTGATGGTCTCTTCGCTGCTGAACGTGGCCTATCTGCTGCCCGTTGTCGGGCGCGGTTATTTCAGCCGGCCGGACGGCGACGATGGCAGCGAGAAGCCGGCGATCAAGGAAGCGCCGTTGTTCTGTCTCGTCCCGCTGTGCCTGACGGCATTCGGCTGCCTGGCGATGTTCTTCTATGCCGACCAGCTTTACCAGCTGCTGCGGCCGATCGGTGGAGGCTGACATGGCCAACGGGAAGGACGGCGGCAAAACCTATTGGCTCGAAAGGCCGGGCAGCGTCAACAAGATCTGGTGGGGTCTCATAATCCTGTGCGTCCTGCTGACCCTCGCTGATTTCGTCTACGAGAAGCATCCGCACTATGCGGTCGAAAAACTGGTCGGCTTCTATTCCGTGGCCGGAATCGTGTTCAGCATCGGTGCGGTCTTGGTGGCGATGGGGCTGCGCCGGTTCCTGATGCGTAAAGAAGATTATTACGATGACGATTGAGCATCTGTCGCCTGGCCTGATCCTGATCCTCGTCGCCGTATTGGTCCCGGTGCTGCAGGGACATTTGCGAGCCGCCTACATGCTGTTGCTGACGGTTTTGTGCGTCTGGCAGATTTTGA
>JAPPPC010000221.1 GCA_028817685.1 Rhodospirillaceae bacterium | reverse complement strand
ATAGCGTTCCCGGGGTCTCGCGTATTAGCACTATGCGGTGCGCACGAGGTGCGCGCGCAACGGGAGTAAAGAAAGCCAGATGGCCAACGGATCGCGATGGCAATCCCGTCCGGTGTTTTTGACCAGCACGTTTCGAGACATGCCTGCGGCGCGTGATTGGCTGCGCAACCATGTGTTGCCGGTGCTGGAGGAGCGGCTGCGCGCGCGACAGCATCATTTGGAAACGATCGATCTGCGGTGGGGTGTCGATACGGCGTCGCTCGATGCGACGTCCGAACAGGCACGCGAGTTTCAGGTGCTCAAAGTGTGTCTCGACGAGATCGAGCGCAGCCGTCCGTTTCTGATCGGACTGATCGGCGATCGCTATGGGTGGCTGCCGCCCGTCGACCGGATGGCGGCAGCGGCGGCGGAGGCCGGCTTTGATGGATCTGTCGCCGGCAAGAGCGTCACCGAGCTTGAGATCGACTACGGCGTTCTGTCGGCCGCGTCGCAGGACCAGCATTGTCTGTTCTATCTTCGCGATCCATTGCCCTATGACGACATGCCCCGGAGGTGGCGGCGCAATATTCGGACGTGCACGCGACGGGGCCTGAGGCCGCAGATGCTGAGCGTAAGCTCTCTGCGTTGAAGTCCCGCCTCAAACGCGACCTGCCTGACCGCGTTCGCCCGTATCGCGCCACATGGGATCACACGTCGAACCGTGTGACCGGCCTGGAGGTGTGGGGCGAACAGGTCCTCGAAGATCTTTGGCGCGAACTGGATGCAGAGACAGCGTCGTTTGCGCGCGACGCGCCGCCGTCGCCGTTTGAGGCGGACCGGTGGGATCTCGAAGCCTTTATCGAAGATCGCGGCCGCGACTTCAGGGGCCGGACGGCCTTGCTGGAAAGGCTGGACGGCTTTGCCGCATCGCCCGCGGGCGAGGACACGCAAAATCTCATCTGTATCACCGGCGCGCCGGGCGCGGGCAAGAGCGCCCTGTTCGCCGCGATGTACGCCAGTTTGCGGGACGCACCCGTGTTCCTCCTGGCGCACGCTGCGGGGATAAGTCCGCGCGCCACGCAAATCGATACCATGTTGCGCCGCTGGATCGCGGAAATGGCCGCTGCGCTGGGCCAGGAAGTTCCGCTCGCCGAGGATAGTGCACCCGACGAAATCGATGAGGCATTCAGCAGGCTGTTCAACCGTATCAGTGCTCAACGACCCGTCGTGGTCCTTATCGATGCCTTGAATCAGTTTGAGCCGACCACGCGTGCGCGGCATTTGACATGGTTGCCCCGACGCTGGCCGCAAAACGCGCGGCTGATTGCCACTGCGATCCCCGGCTCGCAGTCGGAAGCGCTGGAAAAGCGGCAACGCGCGATCCTCTGCGCGCTGCCAGACCTGAGTGAATCAGAGGCCACAGAGATCGCCCGTGCCGTTTGTGCGCGCTACCACCGGAGCATCGGTGCGGACGTGCTGAAAGCGCTTCTCGGGCGCCGCCTGGAGGATGGCGCGCTGGCCACAGGCAATCCGTTATGGCTGGAGCTCGCCGTCGAGGCGCTCAATTTGCTGGACGCGGACGATTTCGCGCGGATGGATTTGCACGGCTCCGGAACCCCGGAGGAGCGGCTACAGCAACTCCTGATCGCGACGATTGAGGAGATGCCGGCGGGGGTCGCCGACCTGTACGGTTGGATGCTGGAACGGGCCGAGAGCTTGCATGGGGTCGCTTGGGCGCGGGCTTTCGTATCTCTGATCGCGATAAGCCGTGCGGGCTGGCGGGAACTTGATCTGCAATCGCTGATGCCGGCTCTCTCGGGCGAGAGCTGGGACAGCTTGAAATTCGCGGCGCTGCGGCGAACCTTCCGGGCGCACGTCATCTCTCGGGGCGCACAGGCGCAATGGGACTTTACGCACGCGCAAATGCGCGAAGCGGTACGGCGGCGCTATTTTCGCGAGGCGGCAGTGACGCGCGACGCTCACAGGGACGCCGCGGACCATTTGCTCGGGCTGCCCTCAGACGATCCGCTGCGGGCGACCGAGACGATGTTTCATCTGATCGGTGCCGTCGATCGGCCCGGTGCGGCACACTATTATGGCGGCGTGCTGACGGACCCGGAGGCGGTGGGCGCAAAGAGCGTGCTCGCCGAGTTTGTCGTTGCCGGCGGTGAGAGCGCGGCTTCCCTGGAATGGGTCTTGTCGCTTCTCGATGATGGGCTCGTGGATGACGATACTCGTGGCTGGCTTTGCAGCCGTTTCAATTTCGATCTTGCCGGCGCATTGACGGGGGTCGCCGGAGTCGAGGTGAGGCTGGCGATTGCGCGCCGAACCCAGTCGACGATGCAGGTTTTGGTCGACCGGGAGCCTGATGTTTTGACAAGGCAACGCAGCCTTTCCGTTAGCCATGAGACGGTCGGAGATGCGCTGCTGGCCATGGGCGACGTACCGGCGGCACTTGCGGCGTACCGGCAATCCCGATCGGTCAGCGCAGCGAGTGCCGCAAAAGGGCCGCGGAATCCCGTTTGGCAGAACGACCTTTCGGCTTGCCATGACAAAATTGGCGATATTCTGATTTCACAAGGTGACGTCGCGGGTGCGCTCGAGGCATACCGCGCCTCACTGGCGATATCCGAAAATCTGATGCGTGACGATCCGCGCTCGTCGGAATGGCGCCGCAATCTCGCCATCGCCCATAGCAAGATCGGCGACGTGTTGGCGGCGGATGGCGATGCCGCTGAATCGCTCCTGTCCTATCAGCAGTCCTTGTCCCACCGCGAAGCGCTGGTTGAATCGGACCCTTCGGACCTAGCGCTGCAGCGTGACTTAGGCGTCGGGTACGAAAGATACGGGCTCGCGCTGGAGGTGACTGGCGATTTGGACGGCGCTTTTGCGACACATCGGACCGCGCTGAACGTACGGCAACGGTTGGCGCAACGCGATCCGGCAGATGCGGGTTGGCAGCTCGACATATCGGTCAGCCAAAGGCGGATCGGCAACGTCCTTGAACTTCAAGGAGACGGCCGGGCCGCGCAACCCTGGTACAGGGACGCGCTCGAAATCTGTGAGAATTTGACGCACCTCGATTCCAGTAACGTGCATTGGCGGCGCCATTATTGCACCGCGTCGCTAGAACTGGGGCGCGTGTTGAATACGGCCGGCGCCTGCGAAGAGGCACTCGGTTTGCTGTGCACATCGTTGCAGATCAGCGAATCTCTCGCCGCGGAATATCCGGACAATCTGCGATGGAAACACGATATGTCGGTCGCCCATATCGGTATCGGTGATGTGTACCGGTCTCTTGGTGAAGACGAGGATGCCGTTCAAGCCTATCGCGCATCGGTGTCGATTAGTGAAGCGTTGTGCGAGGCGAATGCGGATAATGCTGATTGGCAACGCAGATTGCTGATCGCCAATGCCCGCTTGGGTGACATCCTGCTAAAGCAACAGGATCGAGAAGGTGCCCTCGCGGCGCAACAGGCTTCCCTCGCGATCGGTCTGCGCCTCTCGGCCCGAGATCCCGCAAACACCGGCTTGTCGCGCGACCTTTTGCTGAGTCACGTAAAGGTCGGCGATGCCTTGGTGATGCAATTGGATTGGGAACGCGCGCGTTTGGAATTTCGCGCGGCGCAAGAAATAGCCAAACGTCTTGTGGACCGAGACCCCGCCAATGCCTTGTGGCGGAACGGATTGTGGA
>JAPPPC010000597.1 GCA_028817685.1 Rhodospirillaceae bacterium | reverse complement strand
CTGAATCCGCCAGACAGGGCTTGGTGCGAGGCCGGGCGGAAGAGACCGATGGTCAAGCGAGTTTCATCGGCGACGCGGCAACGGAATTGAACACCGAAGCGGTCTCTCTGGCCAAAGAAGTCGGGGTATTTCTGGATGCGATTCAAGGGGTGGGCGAGGATCTCGATGATCAAACATTCGCTTCGATTTCTGTTAATGTCGATGCCAAAGTTACGTTCGACGGCGGCGCATCGAAAAACGTGCGGGTGACGGAAATTTCCTGTTCCCACATGACCATCGATTGTCCTTTAAACCAGCCGGCTGGGACACACACGTCGCTCGCGATCGACGGGATCACTCGTGCGCTTGACGCAAGAATAGCCTTGGTCGAAGACGGTAAAACGAGACTGCAGCTGCCGCTCAATCACGAACATATCGCTTACATGCGCGAGCAATTGGCAGGTATGCGGCATTCAACGGCCGCGTAGTTACGCGCCCAAACAATTTGGCGGCCGGCGCACACTTAGCGCCGGCCGTTTCTTTTTCCGGACTTTTTGACCGGCATACCGAATTTTTGATAGCTTCCGCCAGGATTTTCGCGACTGGAGGAAGCAGGCATGCCTGATGGCCAATCTCAAATCCTTGCCGATCAGAAAACCGAAGTAAAACAAGTCGTCTGCACGAGCTGCGACGGGTTCTGCCCGCTCACCGTACATGTCAAAGACGAACAGGCCGTCAAGGTCACGACGCGGGATCATCCGCTGTTCAAGGACGTGATCTGCATGAAGGGTGCCTTCGCGCCCAAATCCTTCGCGCATCCAAGCCGCCTGCTCCATCCGTTGAAGCGCGTCGGCGCGCGTGGCGCCGGCGAATGGGAGCAGATCAGTTGGGACCAGGCGATGGACGAGATCGCCGAAAAACTCAAAGCCGTGGTCGACAAGTATGGCCCGGAGGCCTTCGCCGTCGGGCTCAGCAACGCGACCGGTCAATCGGACAGCGGCCTGTCGCGCCGCTTCATGAATCACTTGGGTTCGCCGAACTGGATCAGTGGCGTCGCCTATTGCATGGGCAACACGGCGGCTGTCAATCGCACGGCCTATGGCTGGTACCCGCGCACGGACATTTTGAATTCCAACTGCATCGTCCTGTTCGGTCATGATCCGCGCCGCCATAGCTGGACGATGGAATACAAATCGATCCGCATGGCCCAGGCCCGCGGCGCGAAACTGATCGTCGTCGACCCGCGGCGCAGTGAGAACGCCGAAACCGCCGACATCCACCTGCCGCTGCGCCCCGGTACCGACGCGGCGCAGATGCTCGGTAGGATCAACGTCATCATCGAGGAAGAGCTCTACGACAAGGCGTTCATCGAAAAGTGGGCGCACGGTTTCGACGAATTCGTCGAACGGGTGAGAGAGTACCCGGTCGATCGCGTGGCCGAGATCACCGGCTGTGACCCGGAAGATATCCGCGCCGCCGCGCGCATGTATGCGACCAGCGGTCCGGCCACGATCCCCTGGTCACCGATCACCGACCAGCAGGTCTCCAGCACCTCCGCCATTCGGCTGCAATGCTATCTGCGCGCGCTGTGCGGCAATATCGATGTCAAGGGTGGCGACACCTTCGTCGGCTTCAGCCCGTCCGTTCGGTCGGACACCGAAATCGACATGCATGACGCCCTGCCCGATGAACAGAAAGCGAAGCAGCTCGGCAGCCAAGACCATCCGGTCTTCACCTATCGCGGCATGGAAGCGCTCGGCGACGCGACGGAGAAAGTCTGGGGTACCCGCTGGGCCAACCTGGTCTCCGGCTGCTACATGGCCAACCCAATGTCCGTCTTCAAGGCGATGGCCGACGGCGATCCCTATCCGGTCAAGGCTTTCTTCGCCATGGCGAACAACGCACTGATGGCGTACGCCAATACGGACCGAATCTATAAGGGTCTGATGAATCAGGACCTGATCGTGACGTTCGAGCATGCGATGACGCCGACGGCGCAGCTGTCCGACTACGTGCTGCCGGGCGATTCCTGGCTTGAGCGGCCCAGCATGCAGGCGGGTATCAGCGAACAGGCGATCCAGCCGCCCGGCGAATGCCGCAATATCGTAACTTTCTGGCACATGCTGGCGGAACGGATGGGGATGGGCGACGTCATTCCCTGGAAGACCCAGGAAGAGTTGATCAACTATCGCCTCGAGCCCAGCGGTGTGACCTGGGACGATGTTGTGGCGTCCGGCCGAATACCGAACCTGCATCGCGGCCAGGCACCGGAAGACAAATACAAGAAATATGAGAAGACCGGGTTCGCGACGCCGACCGGCAAGGTTGAGTTCTATTCGACGGTTCTCGAAGGGCTGGGCTTCGATCCCCTGCCCTACTACCGAGAAGCAGCAGAACCGGACGCTGAGTATCCGATGTACAGTTTCGTCGGGCTGGCGGATGACGAGTATTTCCGCACCGGCCATCGTCACGTGCCGGAACTCCGCCGCCGCGTGCCCGATCAAATGTTTTTCATGCATCCCGACGATCTCGAGAAGTACGGCTTCGAGGATGGCGAATGGGCCCGGGTCGAGACCAAGCTTGGCGGCTGCTACGGCCGCGTCTACGCCCGCTCCAGCATGCAAAAGAACCTCGTGCGGGTACCGCATGGATGGTGGAAGCCGGAGTCACGGCAAGGACTGGATAACCTGTCCGGTCTTTGGGATTTCTGCGAAGCGCAAATGACCGCGGACGACGATCCTGATCTCATCGATCTCGAACAGGGCATCCCGCACATCAAGGGTGTGCCCAGCCGCGTCGTGAAATGCACTGCGGCGCAGATCGCCAAACTCGAAGAGGTATACGGCCCGACCAATGAATTGCCGCGCGGTCCGGAAGCCAAGATCCTGCGGTCCGACGCCAAACCCAATGACTTCATGTATGACGACGTCACCGGCGAAGGTGTGGAATTCGAAGCGATCGAACTGTCAATCTACGGCCGCAACACGATGTAGCGATCGCAATACAAGCACACATTTGAAGCAGCGCCCGGGGATTGAAGCCCTGGGCGTTGTTGTTTCCGGAATTGAAAACCGAGATTCTTCATGCCAACCGAAACCGATCGACAGTCAACACTTGTTACCCGGTTTTCCAACAAATATCGCGACGGACAAACCGCACTGTGCCAGGAAATCGAGCGTAGCGTCTTCGGCTGTGTCTACGGGGCGACCAGTTGGACGACCAAGGACGAAGCGGAAGCGGTCGCAGCCAAGCTCGAACTCGGACCGGACACACGGCTCCTCGATGTCGGTGCGGGGACCGGTTGGCCCAGTATCTATTGGGCCGTGGAAACAGGGTGCCACGCAACCTGTCTGGATCTGCCCTTTGAAGGCCTGCAAGTCCTGCTCCGGCGTGCAGAACAGGATGGCGTACCGGAGCGTGTTGCAGCCGTTGGAGGCGATGGCGCCGCCCTGCCCTTCGGCGCCAGTAGTTTCGACGCGGTCTTTCACTCCGACGTCTTCTGTTGAACCCCAGCCAAGCTTGCCGTGTCGCAAGAGTGCCGCAGGGTCATCAAGGACAACGGAGTTTATATCTTCTCTGTCATTGCGTTGCCGGATGGCCTGTCATCAGCGGATTACCAGCTCGGCCTCGAATACGGCCCTGCCGATGTGGAAGTGGACGGGGGATACGCCGCCCGGTTGGACGCGGCTGGCTGGGTGCTG
>JAPPPC010000681.1 GCA_028817685.1 Rhodospirillaceae bacterium | reverse complement strand
CGCCACGGCACGGTGGTCTTCATCCCCTTGGTCAGCATGAAGGCGCCCTTGCCCGCCTCGCCCAGCGCGCCGGTCAGCTCCATCATCTCGTGCTCATCGGCCAGCCGCGACGGCATCGGGATGCCGGCATGGCCGTTATGCTGTTCCAGGGTCGAGGTCGCGAAACCGCAGGCGCCGTGCTCGAGCGCTTCCAGCACGATGTTCTTCATCTCGGCGACTTCTTCCGCCGTCGCCGCTCGGTCGGAGGCTTCTTCGCCCAGCACCCAGGTCCGTACCGAGGAATGGCCGCAGAAAGCGGCCACGTTCGGCACCATGCCGCGCCGCTCCAGCGAGTTCATGTAGTCCGGGAAGGTCTCGAAATCCCAGTCGATCCCTTCGACCATTGCCTCCAGCGACATGCCCTCGACATGGGTCAGGTTCTTCAGGATGCGGTCGCGGTCCTGCGGCTTGCAGGGCGCGATGGTGAATCCGCAATTGCCGATCACGACGGTCGTCACGCCGAGCCGGTTCGACGGGGTCGCATAGGGGTCCCAGGTCAGCTGGGCGTCGAAATGGGTATGCAGATCGATGATCCCCGGCGCCAGGGTCAGCCCTTCGGCGTCGAGCGTCTCCCGCCCCTCGCCGACATTCTCGCCCAAGGCGGCAATCTTGCCGCCGGAAACCGCCACTTCGCCGTCCGCTGCCGGGTTGCCCATCCCGTCCACCAGAACCGCACCCTTGATGACCAGATCGTGCATCGCTGACCTCTTCGAATTCCTGTTTGCGGCAGACTACGAAATGGAATGACGCGAAGGAATAGCCGGCCCTTGCCGCCATCCGTGCAATCCGCCAAAGTCGCGGTCCCTTACTTCAAGACAAGACCGCGTTGGCGCGGCGGGAGGAAGACATGGCAGGACAACTTGATGGGAAGACCGTGATCGTCACCGGGGCGGCCCGAGGCTTGGGCCGGGAATATGCCGAGCGCATGGCGGCCGAAGGGGCCGCGATCGTCGCCGGCGATGTGCGCGACTGCGCCGATACGGTCGCTTCCATCATCAATGCCGGTGGCCGCGCGGCGAGCGTGACCCTCGACGTCACCGACATGGACAGTTGCACCGCCATGGCGCAGACCGCGGTTTCCGAATTCGGCAAGATCGACGTGCTGGTCAACAACGCCGCCCTCTATGGCGGGCTGACTGGCGGGCGCTTCGAGTCGCTCGACCCGGCGGAGTGGCAGCAGGTGCTGGACGTCAACATCACGGGCGTGTGGAACTGCTGCAAGGCGGTGATCGGACCGATCCGCGAGGCGGGCACCGGCGCCTCGATCATCAACATCGCTTCGCTCGCCGCCGTCTACGGCCTGCCCTTCTCGCTGCATTACGCGATGTCGAAGGCCGCCGTCATCGGCATGACCCGCAGCCTGGCCCGTGAACTCGGCCGAGACTGGGTCCGGGTCAACGCCGTTGCCCCCTCCGCCGTGATGACGGAAGGCACGGAAGAGTTCTTCGGCGACAAGCTCGACCGCGCGAAAGACATCATCGCCCAAGGCCAGACCTTGCAGCGCAACCTGGAAGTCGGCGACCTGGCAGGCACGATCGTCTTTCTGGCCAGCGATGCCAGCAACTTCGTCACCGGCCAGACCATCATGGTCGATGGCGGGACGGTGTATCTGTAACCACCTATGCCGGCGCTCGATGATATAAAAGTTGTCGATCTGACCCGCGTCGTGGCGGGGCCGTTCTGTGCCGCGCTGCTGGCGGATATGGGCGCGGACGTGATCAAGGTCGAGCATCCCGGCAAGGGCGATCAGGTGCGCGGCCAGGGTGTGATGCTGAACGGCATCAGCACCTATTTCGCCCAATACAATCGCAACAAACGCTCGATCACGATCGATCTCTACACCGCTGACGGCAAGGCGATCCTGAGCGACCTGATCCGCGGCGCGGACGTGCTGCTGGAGAACTACCGGCCGGGCGTGCTTGCCAAGATGGGATTCGACGCCGCGCGGTTGGACGCGCTCAACCCGAATCTCATCGTCGGCAGCATCAACGGCTATGGCAGCACCGGGCCCTACAAGGACCGTCCCTCCTTCGACTTTATCGCCCAGGCGATGAGTGGCTTCATGAGCGTCAGCGGTGCCGCCGACGGCCCGCCGATGCGCGCCGGCCCGCCCCTGGCCGATCTGGTCGCCGGGCTCTACACGGCGTTCGGCGTCGCCTGCGCGCTGGTCAATCGCGGATCAGGCGACGGCGGCGGTGGACAGCATGTCGAATCGAGCCTGATGGGCGGGTTGGTCAGCATGCTGGCCTATATGAGTGCCGACTATTTTGCCACCGGCAGCGAGCCGCGCCGCACAGGCAACGACCATCCGGTGCTCTGCCCTTACGGTCTGTTCCGCGCAAAGGACGGCGACGTTGCCATCGCGCCCGCCGGCGAGGTCTTTCTGCAGCGTTTCTTCGAGGTGCTCGACATGACGCACCTCTACGACGACCCGGACTTCGCAGACAACGACGCCCGCGTCCGCAATCTCACGCGCATGAACGCGATCGTCGACGAGAAGATCGGCCAGAACAGCGTCGACTACTGGATCGACACGTTGAACGCGGCAGGCGTGCCCTGCGGCCAGGTACAGGACATGGACACCTTGTTCCGCGACCCGCAGTTGCTGTCGCAGGACATGGTCCTGAGCGTCGACCACCCGGGCCACGGCCCGATCCGCATGACCGGCTTCCCCGTCAAGATGAGCGAAACGCCTTGCGAACTGCGCTTGCCTGCGCCGGAACTGGGGGCGGATACGGAGGCGGTGCTGCGGGAGCTCGGGTACGGGGCGGAGAAGATCGCGGCGCTGCGGGACAAAGGCGTCACTTAACGCCACTTTTCAAGTTGCGAGTTTTTCCTCTTACCCTCCCTCTCCCCATGGGAGAGGGTATTCGTCGTTACGCCAAATCAGTCCCCTACCCCTTCGCCGCCATCGCTTCCGATAGCGCCAGCACCGCGCGGGCCTGTTTCAGATGCGGCATGTGGATCATCATGCCGTCGATGCCGACCGTGCCCGCGCCCGGGTTCTCCTCGAAGACCTGGACGATGCGCTTGGCGTGCGCGATTTCGTCCGCCGTAGGGGTGAAGGCTTCGTTGATCGGGGCGGATTGGGCCGGGTGGATCGCCATCTTGCCGAAGAAGCCGGAGCGGCGTGCCTGAACGGCTTCCGCCATCAGCCCGTCATTGTCGCGGAAATCGGTGAACACCGTGTCGACCGGCATCACTTCGGCCGCGCGCGCCGCCGCGAGGCAGAGCGTGCGGGCAAGCTGGTAGGGCCCGTCATACTCGCCGTTCGGTAACCGGTTGTTGGTCGCGCTCAGCGCGGCCGCCAAATCCTCAGCGCCCCAGGTCATGCCGTAGAGCCGGTCCGTTGCGCCGATGAAGGTGTCGAGATCGAACAGCGAGCGCGCCGTCTCGGTCGCCACGGCAAGGATCTGGGTCGAACCGATCTCGATACCCTCGCGGGCTTCCAGGGCGCTCAGCGAATGGCTCAACGCGACGGCTTCGTCAGCCGAATAGGTTTTGGGCAGCAGGATCCCGTCCGGCGCGCCTTTCATCACGGCGGCCAGATCGTACATCGGGAATTCCGTGTCGAGCGGGTTGATCCGCACCCAAACCTGCTGTCGGGCCCGGTCGTCCTTGTGGGCGATGAGATACTCCGCGAC
>JAPPPC010000886.1 GCA_028817685.1 Rhodospirillaceae bacterium | reverse complement strand
CTGCTGCACTTGATGCCGTTGCTGCCGTCGGATGCCGCGGTATGGGCCAGCGCCAATTTGATCAACATGATCAAGATCAACGTCATTCTGGCGGTGTTCAACATGTTGCCGCTGCCGCCGCTGGATGGCGGCCGTGTCGCGGTCGGCCTTCTGCCGCCGGCATTGGCCGCACCGCTGGCTCGGTTGGAAAGGTTTGGCTTCGCGATCATCATCGCAATAATGTTCGTGATTCCGTTGTTGAGCCGCCAGTTGGGGCAGAATATCGATCCCTTTGCCTGGCTCGTCATCGGGCCGGTGAATTATGTCGCCCAAATCATTGCGATTGCCGCCGGCATTCAGTAGGAAGATTTATGTCCGACACGCCTCCCGATAGCCCGCAACGGGCGGACCAAGAGCCCTTCGAAGCGGCACAGCCGGACTATCAGGCTGCCATCGAAGACAGTCTGGTCCTCAATTTGGACGGCTTCGAAGGCCCGATCGACGTGCTGCTCACCTTGGCGCGCACACATAAAGTCGATATCACGAAGATCTCCATTCTGGGCCTGGCAGAGCAGTATCTCGCCTTTATCCAGCGCGCGCATGCGTTGCGGTTGGAGATCGCGGCCGATTATCTGGTCATGGCGGCATGGCTTGCCTACCTGAAATCGCGCCTGTTGCTGCCATCGACGGACGATGAGGACGAGCCGACGGGCGCGGAATTGGCGGCTCGCCTGGCTTTCCAATTGCAGCGGCTCGAAGCCATGCGCAAGGCAGCCGGAGAGGTTATGGAGCGGCCGCAGCTGGGACAGGATTTCTATGCCCGCGGCGAACCCGACCCCTTGATCGTCGATACGACGACGGAATTCAGTGCGACTCTCTATGATTTGTTGACGATGTATGCGGGGATCCGTGAACGGCAGGGTGCCTCCACCCTGCAAATTTCGCCGGCCCGGCTTTATTCGATGGATGATGCGCTGGAGCGACTCGGTAAGCTTCTTGGACATGCGCCGGATTGGACCACCTTGTCGCAATTTCTGCCGGAAGGGATCGGTGATGATTTGATGATGCGCTCGGCCATCGCATCGACCTTTGCGGCGAGCTTGGAATTGGCGCGGCAAGGAAAACTGCAACTCAATCAATCGCAGACATTTGCCCCGATCTATGTGCGGGCGCGACAGGAAGACACCGCCGATGGATAGGTTCGAACTCATGCGCCTGCTGGAGGCGATCCTGTTCGGGACGAGCGAGCCGCTTTCCGAGCGCGATCTGGCGGCGCGGATGCCGGAGGACGCGGATATCGCCGGCATGCTGGAGGAACTGCGTGGGCAGTACGCCACCCGTGGCGTTCATCTGGTGCAGGTCGGCGCGCGCTGGGCGTTCCGGACGGCGCCGGATCTCGGGCCGCATCTGCGGCTGAAGAAAACGGTGCACCGAAAGATGTCCCGCGCGGCCTTGGAAACGCTGGCGATCATCGCCTACCACCAGCCGGTCACGCGCGCCGAGATCGAAGAGATCCGCGGCGTGACGACCAGCCGCGGGACCTTGGACATTCTGCTGGAAGCGGAGTGGATACGCCCGCGCGGACGCCGCCGGACGCCGGGTCGGCCGGTAACCTGGGGCGTCTCGGATGAGTTTCTCGATCACTTTGGCCTGGAAAGCGTCAAGGCGCTGCCCGGCATCGAGGAGTTGAAAGCGGCCGGCCTGCTCGACCGGCGGCCGGGGCTCGGGCTGGTCACGGAAGAAGGCCAGCTCACCCGCGAGGAAACCCCGGATGAGCCGTACGAGGCGGTCGAGCCGGACGCGGCCATACCGTTGGACGAGTAGGCACCGCGATGATCGCGATCGCCACATCGTCGGAAGGGGCCGCCAAGGACGGCGCGCCGGCGATCCTCGCTTTGGAGGAAATCCACCATAAATACGGCGCCGTTACCGCCATCGAGGCGCTGAGCCTGTCGGTTGCGGCGGGTGAAGTGGTGTGTCTGCTCGGTCCCTCCGGCTGTGGCAAGACGACGGCCTTGCGCATTGCGGCGGGCCTCGAGCGGCTGCAGCAGGGGCGGGTGCTGCTCGATGGTTCCGTCATCGCCGATCCCGGTCGGGAGTTGCCCCCGGAGCGGCGCAATGTGGGTTTTCTGTTCCAGGATTACGCGTTGTTTCCGCATTTAAGCGTGGCGGACAATGTCGCGTTCGGATTGCAGAGCCTGTCGGGACGGGCGCGGACGGAACGGGTCGACGAGGTGTTGGAAGAGGTCAATCTGATCCGGGCCCGAGAGCGGTTTCCGCACGAATTGTCCGGCGGGCAACAGCAGCGCGTCGCCTTGGCGCGGTCCCTGGCACCACGGCCGCACGTGATCTTGCTCGATGAGCCATTCTCAAGCCTCGATGCGCGGATGCGCGACCAGGTGCGTGACAACACGTTGCATGCCCTTAAGCAGAGCGGCGCCGGCACCTTGATGGTGACCCATGACGCCGAAGAAGCCATGTTTATGGCCGACAAGATCGCCGTCATGCGGCGCGGACGGCTGGTGCAGTTCGGCTCGCCGGTGGAGCTGTACTGCCACCCCGTAAACGCCTTCGTCGCTGAATTCTTCGGCGAGGTAAACCGCCTGCCCGGCACGGTAACGGGCGGGCGGGTCGCGACGCCGTTCGGCGACCTGCCGTCGCGCGATCTGGCGGAGGGGGCCGCTGTCGATGTGCTGGTGCGCCCGGAAGCGTTGCGCCTCGGTCACATTCACGAAGGCGTCGATCCCAGCCGGGCGGTCAAAGTCATTGCCTCGCGGATGCTGGGCCGGACGAGCCTGATCCATCTGTGTATCAACGCGGCCAACGGCGAAGAACTGCATTTGCATTCCCGTATGCCCGGGCGCTTCCTGCCGCCGGAGAACGCGATGCTCTCCGTCGAGCTGGATCACGCGCAAGCCTTTGTTTTTCCAACAAACTGACTATATTGGACATATCCGGCCGGCATGCTGGTCCGGTTTCGTTGCGGTGCAGGGATGTTTCTGCGATTATCCGCGGCGCAAATCGGGCGGGTCGCCGCCTTTAACGGTTAAGGAAAAGACGAATGGGTGCATTCAGTATCTGGCATTGGCTCATCGTGCTGGTGGTCGTGCTCGTCCTGTTCGGGGGAAAAGGGAAGATCTCCAGCCTGATGGGGGATTTCGGTAAAGGTCTGAAATCCTTCAAGAAGAACGTTAAAGACGAAGGCGATAGCGTTGCTGAGGACGGTGCGAAGGCCATCGAGACGGAAGCGATGCGCGACGGCGCAGCGGAGCCTTCGACGAAAGATTCCACCGCGAAGTCCTGATCGGGTCGGGCGGGTCGGCACAGTGAGGCGCCGCGATGCTTGATGTCGGCTGGCAGGAACTGTTTCTCATTGCGGTGATCACGATTATCGTGGTCGGTCCGAAGGAAATTCCGCGCGTGTTGCGGACGGTCACCCTATGGATCCGCAAAATCAAGGACATGGCCCGCGAATTTCAATCGAGCATCGATGATATCGCGCGGGAAGCCGAATTGGACGATATCAAGAAACAGCTCGCCGAAGCGCAGGATTTCGATATCGAGCGTGAGATCGAACAAACCATCGACCCGAGCGGTGAATTGAGCAACACGATCCACGACATGGCCGAGCCGGTCGACGAAGCGAAGTCACTGGCGGAAGACACCGCGAAGTCCGGTGAGCAAGACGAAGCGGAAGCCGGTACCAAGG
>JAPPPC010000046.1 GCA_028817685.1 Rhodospirillaceae bacterium | reverse complement strand
GTTCTGCACCACCCGGTTCCCCAATCCCATGTCCTTGGCATCTTCGGAACTGAAGCGGCGGCCGGTGTAGAAAATTTCCTTGGCGAAGGAGGGGCCGACAAGGTCGACGAGGACTTTGGTGTTCTCGTGCCCGTAACCGACACCCAGTTTTGCCGCCGGAATGCAGAAG
Organism: Rhodospirillaceae bacterium; assembly: GCA_028817685.1. Taxonomy (GTDB): domain Bacteria; phylum Pseudomonadota; class Alphaproteobacteria; order UBA8366. The sequence goes on along the minus strand of JAPPPC010000046.1, from coordinate 14,336 downwards.
CTCGACTTCTCCGAACAGATACGCAGATCGGCGCAAACAGCGATGCCCATGCCGCCGCCATAACAATAGCCGTCGATCTTGGCGATGGTCGGTTTCAGCGCGTGTTGGACGGCGCCATAGCCCCGGTTAACGGACTGGCTGTATTCCTTAACGCGGTCGACATTGGCGTGCTCGGTCTCGAATTGAGAGATATCCGCGCCGGAGACAAAGGACTTCTCGCCTGCGCCTTCCAGGATGGTCAAGCGAACGTCGTCATCGGCATCGAACGCCTCGATCGCGTCTGCCAGCTGATCCCACATCGCCTTCGACATGGCATTGTGTTTCTTCACATTGTCGAAAATGACGTGGCCCACATGGCCTTCCTTCTTGGCGACGACTTTGCCTTCGGACATGGCGGAAACTCCGGATATCTGGTTTTCGAACGGGGCGCACGATGACCGATGGCGGGGCGCATCGCAAGGGTGGCGCACTTTACGGGTGCGTAAGAAAGTACGCCGACGGATTGATTGTGTCCCGCCCGAAAGCCTAAGCTTGCACCCGACAGCAATTTTTTGCCCCGCAAAAGGAGCCTTGAATCGCCATGGAATACAATCGAGTTTCCGCCGATTGCCATTTGGATATGCCGTGGATGCCGCCGGAGCTTTTCGTCTCCGAGGCGTCCAACGAAATGAAGGACCGGATGCCCTATGTCGAGGACGGGCCCGACGGTCCGCAATGGGTGACCAAGAAGGGCGCCAATTTCGGTCTGCTGAACGGCGTTGGACCGGGCGGTCAGAAACTCGTTCCGGGCCAGAACAAGCGCGTCGACATCATGGCCGAAACCGGCATGTTCGAAGACGGTCAGAAGGGCATTCAGCGGGTGTCGGACCCGCATATGCGGCTCAAGGAAATGGAGCGCGATGGCGTGGATGCCGAAGTCATCTACGGCATCCTCGGATCCGCCTCGAAAATGCAGGATCCGGAAGCCGCCATTGAGGTTTTCCGTATCTACAACGACTGGCTGGTCGATTTTTGCAGCCACTATCCGGACCGCCATATCGGCCTCGCATGCCTGCCCTATGGCGACGTCGACGCCGCGGTTAAGGAAGTCCATCGCTGCGCCAAGATGGGGCTGCGCGGGCTCGAACTGTCCTGTTCCTGGGACATGGACCCGATGTGGCACCCGAGCTGGGATCCGTTCTGGGAGGCGGTCAACGAAGTTCAGTTGCCGCTGCATTTCCACACCTTCCCGACGACCTCGCCGATCGCGCGCGAGATGGCATCCGGCCAGGTTCGCCGCGCGGCCATGTTCACCGGTGTCTCGGCGTTCCAGATGGGCCTCATCCATATCGTCGCGGCGATCATCGGGGCGGGCGTCTTCGACCGCTATCCGAACCTCAAGATCGCGCTTGGCGAAAGCGGTGTCGGTTGGCTTCCCTACGCGCTCGACCGCATGGATTTCGAGTTCGAGGACCGCTTCCGCGATCTCATGAAGCACAAGCCGTCGGAATATTGGCAGATGCACTGTAAGGCGACGTTCCAGTATGACGTCATCGGGCCGATGCTCGTGAACACCAACAATCTGATGACGGAAGACACCCTGATGTGGGGATCGGATTACCCGCACACCGACGGTATCTGGCCGGAATCGAGCAAATATATCGACGAGCAGTTTGCCGGCCTGAGTGCGGCGCAAGTCAAGAAGATCACCTGCGACAATGCGGTGGAATTCTACGGCTTGAAAAAGTCCAACTGATATCGTTCGGTGCATCCCCCCTTCGCGACGATTGTCGCGCGAGGGGGGCAAGGAGGGCCGATGGACGGCCAGGCTCTGGCGCATGCGCTGTCGCCGCAGGAACGTGACCGGTTCGAGCGTGACGGCTTTCTGATCGTTGAGAACGCCCTTACCGCTGACACGGTCGCGGACCTGCTGCCGTTGGTCGATGAAATCGACCGCGATGAGCGCAAGCGCTCCAACGCGGACCCCGATGCCCGAATGAATCATTACGATGTGATCGGCAGGGATCCGCGTTTGCTGGAGCTGATCGATCTGCCCTCGCCATTTGCCAAAGTCTGGGGGCTTCTGGGTTGGAACATACAGCTCTATCACACCCATTTGACCGTCAACCCGACCGCGCCGCCGGGCAAGACGCTTGAATCCGACGGGCTTGAACTCGGGTGGCATCAGGATAGCGGTCAGATCAACTTCGATCTGGAAACGACGCCGCGCCCCCGCGTTTCGCTCAAAGTGGGCTATTTCCTGAGCGATACGAGCGAACCCGGTCGCGGCAACTTTTACGTCCTGCCGGGCAGTCACCTGCGCAATGACTTTCCGGGAACGAAGCGCGACGGGCTGCCCTACGGGGCGGAACCGGTTTGCGTCGCGCCGGGCAGTGCGGTCTTTTTCGATCGCCGCTTATGGCATTCCGGCAGCGCCAATTACTGGCATGAGCCGCGTCGCGTGCTGTTTTACGGCTATGCCTATCGCTGGCTGCGGCCGCGCGACGACATGCAGGTGGCGCACTACCTGCCGGACTGCGGACCGATCCGCCAGCAGTTGCTGGGCGCCAGTCCGACCGGTGGGCGTGGTTATACATCGCCGACCGCCGAGGAGGTGCCGCTGAAAGCCTGGATCGAGAGCCTCTAGACCAGCGCTTGTTATTGCCGCTTACCGTTTTCTTGCGTCCAGCATCCGGTCGACCATTTCTCCCGCCAATCCCGTATAGTTCGCCGGGTCGCACATCGCGCGGATTTCTTCATCGGACAGCGCATCGGTGATCTGCCCCATCTTGGACAGTATCTCGTACAGGGACTTGTTCTGCTGCACCGCGTCGCGGCACGCGTCGTACACGACATCATGCGCCACCTGCCGACCCATATGCGGCGCGAGCCCCATCATCACCGCCTCGGAGACGATCATCCCGCTGGTGATATCCAGATTTGCGCGCATGCGGTGGGTATCGACCTCCAGTCCGTCCAGTAACTCACGCGCCTGGGACAGCGAACCCGCCGTGGTGATGAATGCCTGTGGCACGGTCAGCCACTCCAGATGCCAGGCACCGGAGGCGCGTTCATGATCCTGCAACATGCCGTCCAGCATTTGCGCCACATGCTGGCGCATAGCGCGGGCGGCGACGACCATCAGTTCGCAGGACACCGGGTTGCGCTTTTGCGGCATGGTACTGCTGGCGCCGCGGCCGTGTTTGAACGCTTCGAAGACTTCGCCGACTTCCGTCTGCATCATCATCATCACGTCGGTGCCGATCTTGCCCAGCGTGCCGGTCAGCAGGCCCATCCAGCTCACGATCTCCGCCACATTGTCGCGCATGGTGTGCCAGGTGATTTCCGGTCGGCCGAGGCCAAGCTCGTCGGCGAGTGCGTCCTGGATCTTGAGGCCATCTTCTCCCAGGGAGGCGAGCGTGCCGGCAGCGCCGCTGAACTGCACCAAAGTGGCGCGCGGTTTGAGTTCGGCCAACCGCGTGCGGTGGCGTTCTATACCGGAAAGCCAGACCGCGGCCTTGTATCCGAACGTGACCGGCAGCGCATGTTGCAGGTGGCTGCGCCCGGCGACCGGCGCATCGCGGTATTCCCGTGCGAGTCCGGCCAGCAAGTCCGCGACGGCGTCAAGGTCGGCTTCGATGATTGCCAGCGCATCACGAATTTGCAGCGATAGGGCGCTGTCCATGATGTCTTGCGTCGTCGTGCCCCAGTGGCTGTATTCGCCGAGCCCGTCCTTGCACATCGCGACGATGCCTTCGACCAGCGGTAGGATCGGGTAGGAAACGCGCGCGACGCCGCGCTTGTATTCTTCGAAGTCGAAATGTTCGAAGCTGGCTTTGGCGGTGATCTCCGCGGCGGCGGCCTCCGGGATGATGCCCATTCGCGCCTGCACCCGCGCCAGAGCCGCTTCAACATCCAGATAGCGTTGAATCAGCGTTTCGTCCGCGAAGACATGGCGCATTGCTGGCGTACCGAAGAGGTCGCCGAAAATTTCCGAGTCGATTGCCGATGACGCCATACCATCCTCCCTAGTGCTGGTCCGTTCATAATCATGGTTACATTGACAATGCGGGACCGGCAAACCTAGTCTCCTGCGCCTTGCTGCGAAGCAGCCAACACGAAGCGGCACAATGAAGAAACTGCTCCTCGCGGCGGTCTTTCTGCTCTTCGCGGTATCATCTGCCGCGGCGCAAACCGTCCTGACCTTCGCCTTGCCGACGCCGGAGACCCATCCTCGGAATCAGGCGCTGGCGCGATGGGCGGATGTCGTAAAATCGCGATCGGGCGGGCAACTTACGGTCTCTTTCCGTCACGGTGTGACGGAATATCCCGGTGCGCGCATCCCGGCGGCCGTGGCAGAGGGTGTATACGACCTCGGTGCGCCCGGCTGGTGGCATCTGGCACGATACGCACCGGACTATGCCCTCCCATCGCTGCCCATGTTTTACGGACGGGATATCCAGACGCTCAGACCACTCTTCGACGGCAGGCTGGGTGAGGCGCTGCGGGACAAGCTCGAACAGGCGCTGCGTGTTCGTGTGCTGGGCAATCCATTGGATCTTGGTTTCGGCCAGATTTTCACCGCCAACAAACCGGTTAAAACCTATGCCGATCTGCAGGGTTTGAACATCCGGGTGCCGGGTGGTGGGGCCGATCTGGCACGGTACCTGGTATTCGAGGCGACCCCGCGGCGTGTTGCCGTGCGCGATCTCGCCGATGCGCTGCGACGCCAACTCGTCGGCGGGCTGCTGGCGACAGACAACTTCGTTGCCGATTCAGCATTGTGGGATGTCGGGGTGCGGCACGGCTTTGTCGACAACCAGGTCTTCTACCACTACACGCCGATCATCAACCGGGCGCGTTGGGAGGCCTTGTTCGACGATGAGCGGATTTGGCTGATGGAGAGTTGGGCCGCGGCGCTTTCGGAGATGCGGCTGCTTATGGCAAGCCGTCAGGAACGTTCGCGCTCACTTGCGGCCCGCAACGGCGTTCAATTTGTCGAAGTGCCGGCGGCGGAACGGCGGACCATGCGCGGCACCTTGCTGGAGGAACAAAAGGCGGTGGCCAGAGCGCTCGAGATCGACCCGCAGATTGTCGAACTGGCACGCTCACTGCTCGATGCGAAGCCGCGATAGCCTCTCTCTCAGGAACGGCCAGACCAACACGAAAAACAAACCGGTGATGACCAGTGTCAAGGCGGTGACCTCCCGCCAACCGACCTGTTCGCCGAGTACGAGCGCGCTCATATAGACGCCGCTGATCGGGATTGCCAGGGTCGAGGCTGCGGCCACCGCGGCGGGTACCAGACGCAGCAGCGAATACCAAGTCCAATGGCAGATCACCATCGCAATGATCGCCGTGTAGAGCATACCGCCGATCGCGGGCAGGCTCGCGGTCCGGATATCGGTCGGATCTTCCATCACGGCCATGCCGATGACCATCGGCACTGTTCCAACGGCAACCTGCCAGGCGGTCAGCATGATGGTGGATAGGCGCCAGCGGTGCATCTTGATGGCCACCGTACCGCCGGCCCAGCACAGCGCGGCTGCCAGGACGAGCAGTACGCCGCGCACCGACAACATGGAACCGTCCAGTTTTCCGATATTCAATACGAGGACACCGCTGATCCCGAACACGATCCCGAGCAGGCGCACCACGGACAATTTTTCCTTAAGGAAAAAGCGGGCGAGAAACGCTGCCCAAAGCGGCATCGTATAGGCGATGATGACCGCTTTCGCGGCGTCAATCTCCAACAGGCCGAAGGTGAGGAACAATTGCCAGCCGGCGATGTTCAACATGCCCGCGGCGACCACAGGCCAGAAATCTTGCCGCGGGATCGCGAACGGCTCGCGCATGATCAAGACGCCGATGCATAAGAGGCCAATGGCGGCGATGGCGTTACTGATGGTGCGAAAGGTAAAGGGCGCGATTTCGGAAAGACCCAGCTTCATCGCTGGGAAATTCGATCCCCATAGCAGGACGAGGACAGCCACGAGAACGAGGCCGAAAAGCGGCATCGCCTCGGTATTGTGGTCGGAGCTATTGCGGGACACGTTCGGCTAGCAGCGGCCCTTGCGTCGCGCGCCGAAACAGTCGCGGTCGTCGCGGCGTTGCGGGAACAACTCCATGGTCGTCCGTGTGATCATGTTGCGGAAGCGCGGGTCGTTTGGCGCCGTTTCCCCTTCCAAGGTGGCATGGGCCAGGGAAAGCAGCGTCTGGTCCCGGCAAAACACCATGCGGACCGTGTAGTCGTCCTTCGGGCCATTGGTCGCTGGCACCGCATTGTTTGCGCACGGCGCTGCCGCCCATTCATCCTTCGTGTCGTCGGGATTGAGCGCGACAACGACATGGTACTCCGGATTGTGCTCGCCTTTCGGTTTGTCGGTGAAATAGGCGTCCGGTGTGAAGGGCAGGGGCTGGTACCAATTGACCGGCTGCATCGCAGCAAGCACGGCGTCATGCGTCGCACGATCGGTTGCCTTCGGGAAGGGGTTCCCCGTAATTACCGTCCGAACCGCCTTGTTTGCCGCAGCATGCCGGAACTCGGAAGGCGAGTAGGCGTGATCCTGGATCAGCGAATAAACCGCCGCGTCCGTCGTACAACCGCCGAGCGCGAGACCGCAAAACAGTAAGATGCTGGTGAAGCGTCGCATAACAGCAATATAAATAGGTTGAATTCAAAAAGCGAAAAGAGTGTGCCATGGAAATTCGCGCCTTGACCGATGCCGTACGGTCGGAACTTCCCGTAAGTGGCGAGGAACTCAATCTGGACGCGAAAGGTTGGGGTTTGGTCATCGTCGATATCGTGAACGGTTTTGCGACCGTGGGCGCGGGAAACCTGGCGCCGCCTGCCGAGAACCCGCAAGTCACACAAATGGTCGCAGAGAGCGATCGGCTCGCGCGGGGATTTGCCGAGCAGGGCTGGCCGATTCTGGCCTTTCTCGATACGCATGAACCGGGCAAGCCGGAACCGCCCTATCCGCCACACTGCGAAGCCGGGACGGGAGAGGAAGAATTGGTGCCGGCCCTGAAATGGCTGGAGGCGGCGCCGCAGGCCACCCTGGTCCGCAAGGATTGCATCAACGGGTTTGTGGGCGCGATCGGCGCCAGCGGCGAAAATGCGGTTGTGGATTGGGCCAACGCCAACGAGATCGAAAATCTGCTTGTCGTTGGTATCTGCACCGATATCTGCGTGATGGATTTCGTGCTGACCATGTTGTCCGCCCGCAACCATGGTCTCACACAGCGATGCGAGGAGATCTACGTCTATGACGATGGCTGTGCGACCTATGATTTACCGAAAACGGTCGCGTCGTCGTTGGGCCTTCCGGAAACGGCTAGTCATCCGCAGGATTTGACGCACCACATGGGCCTCTACTTCATGGCGGCGCGCGGTGCCCGTATCGCCAACACCGTGGCAATTGCCTAGGACTAAGTCCACCGTGCGTAAGGTCTGGATCGCTGCCGTCATTTTGCTGGGAGTCGCTACGGTAGGGGCGGGCGGCGGTTATCTGTGGTTGCGCACGTCGCTGCCGATGGTCGACGGGACGGTTGCCCTGGCAGGGCTCGGCAAGCCCGTCTCCGTCTATCGCGACGTCGAATCGATCCCGCATATCTTCGCCGAGTCAGAGCGCGATGCCTATTTCGCCCTGGGATACGTTCATGCGCAGGACCGGCTGTGGCAGATGGAGTTTCTGCGCCGGTTGGGGGCGGGCCGGCTCGCCGAAATTCTCGGCGAGCGGCTGATAGGGACCGACAAATACATTCGGACCCTCGGGCTGCAGCAGGTCGCCGAGGCGGTTTTCGAGAATTCTTCGCAACCCGTTAGGACGGCGCTGACCGCCTATGCCGATGGTGTAAATGCGTGGCTGTCGGCGCGGCGTTTTGCCCTGCCGCCGGAATTTCTGCTTCTGCGCCATGAGCCCGAGACCTGGCAACCGACCGACCCGCTGCTCTGGACCCGTCTGATGGCGTTGCGTCTCGGCCGCAATGGCGGCACCGAACGGATGCGGTTGCGGGTGGCCGAGGCCCTGGCGGAGAATGGTCTGCCTGCCGCTATGATCCATGACCTGTGGCCGGCCTCCGGGCCGGATGCGGTGACCACCGTCGCCGCCGATTTGCCGGCCCCGTTTCCTGAAAAAGATAGCGGCTCCAACGGCTGGATCGTGCATGGCAGCCGCACCAAATCCGGTAAGCCGATCCTCGCGAACGATCCGCATCTGCGCTTCGGCGCACCCATCCTGTGGTATCTGGCCCATTTGGAGGCGCCCGGGCTGCGTCTAACCGGCGCGACGGTGCCGGGTGTGCCCTTCATGGTCCTCGGCCACAACGGGTCGATCGCCTGGGGCATGACCAACGGCGGCGGCGATGTGGAGGACTATTTCCTCGAGGAAGCCGTGCCGGGTGAACCGGCGCGATATCGCACGCCGGATGGGTGGCAGCCTTTCGAGGCTCGGCGGGAGGTAATCCGGGTCAAGGAAAGCGATCCGGTCCCGTTCACGGCACGGCGGACCCGTCACGGGCCGGTGATGTCGGACCTGCGGCCGGGGGCCAGGGAGATTGCGGCCCTGGCGCCGCCGGCGTTGCGCGGCGACGACCGCACGGTCGACGCGCTGTACGCCTTTCACCGCGCCCGGACTTGGCGGGACTTCGAGGAAGCGGCGCAGGATTTTCATACGCCGCACACCAATCTGTTCTTCGCCGCAGCCGACGGCGACATCGGCTTCGTATCGTCCGGACGGTTCCCGCTGCGCCGGGCGGGCGACGGATCTATCCCCGTGCCGGGTGCGTCGGGCGCGTTCGACTGGTCCGGCTTCGTTCCGATGGCGGCGGTGCCGCGTCTGCATAACCCACCGTCAGGCTTTATCGTCAACGCCAACAACCGGGTTGTCGGAGAGGACTATCCGTACATGATCGCGCGCAATTGGGGTGCACCGTACAGAGCGCAGCGTATCGTCGAAGTGCTGGCGGGGCAGACGGCGCACGATATCGCCGCGAGCCAGGCCCTGTTGCGCGACACTGTGTCGGCCGCCGCGCGGCAACTGCTGCCGTTGATGCTCGACTTTCGCGTGCGCGATCCGCGGGCGCGCAAGGCGGTGGCTTTGCTGACGGCGTGGAACCACGAGATGAACCGCGATCGGACGGAACCGCTGCTCTACGCGGTTTGGCTGCGTCATCTGGGATTGGCCCTTGTCACTGACGAGCTGAGCGGCGCCAAGGCGCGGGATTTTCACGCGCTGGTGCAGCGTCCAGGCGCGGCTTTCATCGCGGCGGTACTATCCGAAAAACGGTACTGGTGCGACGATGTCGGTACGGCGAGAACGGAAACCTGCGGCGAGGTGCTGGAGCTGTCTCTGGTCATGGCGATCGAGGAACTCACCCAGGCGCTGGGACCGGGAATGACCGACTGGCGCTGGGGCGACCGGCATCGCGCTCGTTTCGATCATCCGGTTCTGACCCATGTGCCGCTGCTATCCCGGTTTGCCAATCTCAGCATCGAGAGCGGTGGCGGTGATTACACCGTCAACCGGGGCATGACGGCGGGGCCGGGACAGGCGGTACCGGACGCGCATGTGGACGGTTCTGGATATCGGGCGGTCTACGATCTTGCCGATCTGCGGAACAGCCGCTTCATGATCGCAACGGGGCAGTCGGGCAATTTTCTGTCGCGCTATTACCGCTCCTTTTTAGGGCGGTGGCGTGAGGGGGACCTTGTAAAAATACAAGGGGCTGATATCCGCGCAACGCGGGCACCGCACCTTCGCCTCATACCAAAAGAATAGCGTCTTTTCAGCGTATTAAGCCTGCTCGCGGGCGTGCGCTAACAGTTTGTAGCGGCTTCGAATTCTCTTTGCGAGGTCGGCCGGCCACCGGCCACTCTCCACGTGGTCGAGGAACCAGTCGAGCACCATCGGGAAATGGCTCTCATGGCCGGTTCGTTGCGAATCTGGGACGGTCAATTCGAGCCCCAAATCCGACTCGCGGTAGGCCAGTCCGGGCAGGGTTTCGCGCCACGACGGTAGTGCGTCCTCGACCCGGGCGCGCAAATCCGCGCTGCCGGTCAGATGAATCTGGTTCACATGTCCCGTCTCTGGTCCCTGGCGGATGGTAATGCCGCAGCCGGTGCCGCGCACCACCGCGCTGTGAATGTCGCCGCTGCCGGCCGGCTCTCGCTGCCCCCACTCGGCGCGCTGCCGTACCCGAACCCCCTTGAGGCGATAGTCGATTTGGCCATTGCAGGAGAGCTGTAACACGCCGTCCTCGATCGGATCGCTCAGCCCTTCGGGAAAGGCATCTGCCCCCGTGCACTCGGCGAACAAATCGAGCGGCACTTCGGTCGGCCAGCGCGTTGCGGCGTCGATCGTGAAATCCTGTTCGTAGTCCGCGGTATCGTCCGGGTCGATCAGCCACTGCGCCTGGTCGACCATGTGCGATTGGATATCTACCAGCCCGTCGCCCTGGATTCCGCTGTCGAAATACCATTGCGGGCGTTGCAACGGCTTGCCGTTCAACACTTTGTAGAGATGGTGGATCGAGCCGATCTCGAAGGCCGGTTCGTCGCCCGCGATATCGAACGTCCCGAACACGCTCTCGGTCGTGATCACCTGGCGGCGCAGCTGCGCGATCGTGTCGTGCCGGTTGGTCATGATGTCGAGGGCCAGCGGAAAACCCTCGGTCACCGCCTCCAAATCGGGCAGGGCGGCGCTCGACGTGATCCAGGGCTTGTCCACCAGCGCATGCAGTCCGGCATCGTGCAGGGCGCGGATCGCGGCCAGCTTGCCGTTGTTGCGGCCGGCCAGCACCGCGATCTCGCCGCGCCGTTCGTCGATCAGCCGCGCCATCGGGTCCGGCCCGACATGCAGATTGACCTCCCAGCGGGTCGGGTCGTCTGCCCGGCTGTTGAAGGAATCGATCAGCGCCAGGAAGGCGTCCATATCCGGCCCTTCCGGCGCGTAGACATGGATCGCCGGGGCGACCCGCGGATTGGTTACGCGCAGGGTCAGCGCCGCGTGAAAATGCCCGGGATCGCAGAACAGAAGCGTGTGCATGCCGCCGTCCCCTCTGTCGTTATCGGTGTGATCTAATTGTCGCCGGCGAACCGGACGACCCGGTCGGCATTCTGCGCGGCGACGTCCTTGCGCCTTTTGATCTCGATGCCCACGGCGGAAACGCCGTCGATCGCGTCCAGCTTCTCCGCCCGCACCGTCGCCTCGACGACCCGCTCATCCGCGAGGCACAGATCGGCGACCCGGCTGGCCAGGGTCTCGACCAGATTGACATGGCCTTCGTCGGCGAGTTCGCGGATGCGATCGACAACACCGGCATAGCAGACCACTTGGCGGTACTTGTCCGCATCGAATTCGGACGCCTCGCGCGCCAGCAGGTCCACATTGAAGCGCACCCGCTGCGGCCCTTCATGTTCATGGTCGTAGATGCCGATGCGCCAGGGCACCACGAGGTCGCGCACGAAGATTCGGTAGACGCCGGTCTCGGCGCTCTCCGTCGGCGGAGCAAGGGGCGTGCCTGCGGTGGTCAAACCCGATATCCTCCCGGGTGTTGGCGGATGACGCGCATTATGGTGGGGTGCCGTCAGCGCGGCAATGGATTTCCGAGAGGGCGCGGCAGCGATGCGTCTGCAAGACCGATTTGACTGGGGCCGCCAGACCTACGTCATGGGTATCCTCAACGTCACGCCGGATTCCTTCAGCGGTGACGGAGTGGGCGATGTCGGCGGGGAGACCGTCCGCCGGGCCGTGGACCAGGCGCGTGCTTTCGCGGCGGCCGGGGCGGATATCCTGGATATCGGCGGCGAAAGTACGCGGCCCGGTTCGCAGCCCTTGACCGCAGAGGCGGAACGGGACCGCGTCGTGCCGGTGATCACCGCCGTGCGCGCCGCCTTGCCCGATATCGCCGTCTCGGTCGATACCTACCGCGCCGCGGTGGCCGAAGCTGCCCTCGAGGCGGGCGCTGACATGATCAACGATGTCTGGGGCCTGCGCGCCGATCCGGCGCTGGGCCCGCTGGCGGCGGCGCACGGCGTGCCGGTCGCCCTGATGCATAACCGCAGCAAGCCGGGGGCGGCCGTGATGGACGCGCGGCTGGGCGGGCAATACGACGCGCCGGACTATGGCGATCTGCTGGCCGACGTCGCGACCGATCTGGCGGCGCTGGCGGCGGATGCGGCGGCTGCTGGGATCGACAAGGACCAGATCGTGCTCGATCCCGGCCTCGCCTTCGGCAAGACCGTCGAACAGAACCTGCAATTGGTCGATCAGCTGGGCCTTCTGAAGGCGCTGGGCTACCCGCTCCTGGTCGGCCCGAGCCGTAAATCCTTTATCGGCCAGGTGCTCGACCTGCCTGTCGAGGAAAGGGTGGAAGGCACCGCGGCCACGGTCGCCATTGCCATCGCGCGCGGCGCCGATATCGTGCGGGTGCACGACGTCGAGGCCATGGTCCGGATCGCCCGCATGACCGACGCCATCGTCAGGAGGGGTGACTAGCTATGGCAAAGGTATTTATCGCGCTCGGCGGCAATCAGGGCGACCGCGCCGTCCTGCTGCGCACGGCGCAGGGCGCGCTATGGGAGATCGTGGTGCTGACCAACCGCTCGCCGGTCTACGAGACCGCGCCGAAATACGTGACCGATCAACCGCCCTTTCTCAACATGGTCGTCGAGGGCCACACCGAGCTCAAGCCCGATGGGCTGCTGAAGGCGCTGAAGGCGACTGAACGCAACATGGGCCGCGTCGCCGGCGGCCCCCGCAACGGCCCCCGACCGATCGATCTCGACATTCTGTTCTATGACGATCTGAAGGTGGAGACGGAGACCCTGACCATCCCGCACCCGAGGATCGCGGAACGCCGCTTCGTGCTGCAGCCACTGGCGGATATCGCGCAGGATTTCCGCCATCCGGTGACCGGGGAGACGGTGGCAGAGATGTTGGCGGCGTTGCCGGATGATGAGGAGGATGTTCGGGTGTTTGAAGGGTAACGGTTGTGTTTGGCTAGGTCATCCGTACCGGCTCAAATCGATTTTCTCTATTTCGCAAACCTCTTGAACAGCCGCTCTTCGCGACAGGTCGCGCATGAAGCGCAGTAGATTTGGAAAGGACGTCGGTGGCCGGGAAAGGTTTTCGCACCACAGCGCCAGCATGAACAGAAAATGGTCGCACGCGCTGATGGCCTCGCCCAGCAGGAATCGCTTCCTATCCAGTTCCTTGTCCAAAAGCGTCAGGATTCCAACCAGCCGCGGGTCTTGGGCCGCCTTGATCCCCTTGATACCCTCGGCATCGGCCGTGTGGTTTTCAGGATACCGCCACAGCATGAATTCCGCCTGGAGCGTGTTGTTCAGATAGGCCAGCCATTGGAAGAACAATGGCCGGTCGGGGTGGTCAGCGGGCGGTATGAATTGTGACGCACCGTCCAGCTCGCAGATGTAAATGCAGATGGCGGGGCTTTCGAACAGGACGAGCCCGTCATGCACCAGCGTCGGAATGCGCCCCGCCGGGTTCAGCTTCAGGTATTCTTCCGATTTCTGCGCGTTCGCGTTGCGATCGACAAGCTTTAGCTCATAGTCCGCCTGCGTTTCCACCAAGAGGAGATGCGGGGCAAGGCTGGCATTGTCCGGGTAATAATGGAGTTGAAGCATGGCGGCCTTCTAGGGATTTTGCCATGAAACTATCAGTGTCGTTTTGGCGGTACCAATAGGAAGTTCGAACTTGGAGACCAAGATACCGGGACCGCTCAGGACATTCTTTTTAGCCTAGTTTTCCGGGCAAGGACGTCCGAACCGCAGCCTCTCGGACGCCAGGACTCCGAAGAGCCGCGACCCGCTCTTCGTTCCGAAGACACCCAGCGTCGGCGCCATGCCCTTAGGTCGGCACGATCTTTGGTGCGACGAATTTTCTAATGAGAAGTTCGGCGATTAATAGGTTGAGTCCCCAGGCCGAGACCATCATGCCTTCTCGCAGTGCTCCCATGGGTTCCGCCCCCGATGCAATCGTCCAGCCGATGCCCAAGATTGCCTGTGTCGAGGCGCCTTGTCCGATAGCGTAGGCGCGCAGCATCGCTGCGCCGTGGCCAAAGACGTTTCGGGACCGGATCTCCATCACCGCTTTTGCGATCAGCCCAATCATCGCCAGGCTCAACGCAATCCGAGTCCAGTAGAGCGGTACGCCTTGCAGTTCTTCCGGAAACACGAAGAAATGCGTCATCCAAAGACCTGTCAAAGCGCTCACACACCCTGCCGCCGCGATCACGCGGCCGGCGGCCCGATGCACCTTGGGGTAATGGTGCCTTACGCTTGGCAGGAATTGCAGCGCACCGATGGCGCAAAAAATGAAACTGCTGAATATATG
>JAPPPC010000766.1:10388-14526 GCA_028817685.1 Rhodospirillaceae bacterium | reverse complement strand
CGGTTACACCGTGAGAAAACTCGCCAACAGCGCCGACATGATCTGCCGGACGGACTTGCCGATTCGCGAGGTGATCCGTCGTATCGACGCCTCGACGCCGCTGCTGTTTCAGATAATTCTCGATCCGGACGATCGCGTCGTCGGGACGGTGACAGACGGCGACATCCGGCGCGGTTTCGCGCGCGGCCTGCAGCTGGAGGATCCGGTCGAATCCTGTATGCGCACCTCACCGATCCTGGGCGAAATCGGCAACGATCCGCACAACGCCCGCATCCTGCACGGTCGACGCTTCCTACCGGTGTGCGACGAGAACGGATGCTTCGATCATATCCTGGTGGAGCAGATCGGCCCGCGGCGCGCGCACCGGGCGCTCGTCATGGCCGGCGGGTTCGGCACGCGTCTCGGCGACCGCACCAAGGACACGCCGAAGCCGCTCCTGCCCGTCGGCGGCAAACCGATTCTCGACCATATCCTCGAACGCCTGGAAGATTACGGAATCGAGAAGGTCGATATTTCCGTCCACTATCTGTCCGATCAGATTCGCCGCTTCGTCGAAGAACGGGACAATCGTTGCGCGATCTCGATCCTCGAGGAACAGGAGCCGCTCGGGACGGCCGGCTGCCTCGGTCTCGTCGACCAGACCTCCGTCGATCCGATCCTGATGTTGAACGCCGACGTGCTGACCGATGTCGACCTCAACGCGCTGGTCGAACATCATTTGCGTCTGGGCTGCGACGGCACCATCGCGGCGTCCCGCTACGAATACAAGGTGCCGTACGGCGTCCTTCGCTTCGACGATGCGGACACACTGCAGGGGATCGAGGAGAAGCCGACCTTCTATCATCTGGTTGCGGCCGGCATCTACTATCTCGCCCCCTCGATCGTCCGCATGGTGCCGCGCGAGAGCCGCATCGATATGCCGGAACTGCTCGAACGGGCGGTCGCGCACGATCTCAAGCTTACGGTGTTTCCAGTGCATGAATATTGGTCGGATGTCGGGCATCCGGCCGATCTGGAAGACGCCGATGCGTTCCATCGGGAACGCGGCGAAGGGAAATAGCGGAATCCGATGAGCGACAACTCCGCAGTAAACGGGAAGGCGCCGCGGCGGCGGAACATGCCGTTGCGCGAGATATTTGCCGTATCCCGGCGCCTTGGTTTTCGCACCCGGTGGGCGGTGGGAATTCTCCTGCTCAATCTTGGCGCAATCCTGTTCGAGGGTATTGGCATCGGCATCTTTCTGCCGATCCTCGAGTTCATGAACAATGCCGGCGAGGTTCAGACCCTGGCCGAAGAGTCGCGGATGTGGCGGGAAATTCTGAACGTCTTCGGGGCCCTAGGGATTCCGCTCAGCCTCGGCACGCTGCTGGTGCTTGCGTTTTGCGCCGTGCTTATCCGCCAGGCGTTTACCTATTGGCGTCTGGTCTACCTGGCGCGCACCCAGGCGCAATTCGTTTGGATCGTCCGAAATCTCGCATTCCGCCGGTTCATCGGCGCGACGATGGTCTATCACGACGGCGTGCGCGCCGGCGATTTCGTCAATGAGGTCAGCATCGAATTGGAGCGCGCGTCGTCCTGCATCACCTCGATGATCACCTATGTCGGGTACCTTCTTCTGTGCGCCCTGTATGCGATCGTCCTGTTCGCGATGTCGCCCTCCATGACCGCGATTGCGGTGGCCGTCATCGTCGCGGCCGTGGCGTGCCTGTACGTCCTGTTGCAGCGGACACGAAGCGTCGGGGTCGCGCTGACGGACGCCAATCAGCAAGTCTCCCGTTTTTTGATCGAGCGTCTCAAGAGCGTCCGATTCGTGCGGCTGTCCGGCACGCAAGATGCGGAGAGCGAGGCGATGTCGTCGATCACCGGCGAACAGCGTCGCCAGAATGTCGCGCTGCTTCGCCTGAAGGCGATCGTCTCCGTCCTGATCGAACCGATGGTCGTCGGTGTGGCCTTCGGCATCCTCTATTTGGCGGTTCACAATTTCGGGCTCGGTCTCGAACAGATACTGATCTTCTTTCTGATCGGCATGCGCTTGTTGCCGGTGGTCAAGGAATCGACTCTTATCCGGCAAGGTATCCTTGGCTCCATGGCTTCCCTGGAAATTTTGCAAAAGCGGCTGGAGACGTTGGAGGCGGCGCAGGACCAAGACGACGGCCGTCTGAAATTTGATCGTTTGAAGGACGGCATTCGATTCACGCATGTGAGCTACAACTACTACGGCGCAGACGTCTCGATCCCGGCGCTGCGGGATGTAAACCTGTTCATGCCGGCCGGAAAAATGACCGCTCTGGTGGGGCCATCGGGGGCCGGCAAATCCACGCTGGTCGATCTTCTGCCGCGCCTCAGGGACATCGATGGCGGCGAAATCCTAATCGACGGCGAGGCGCTATCCGCGTTCAAGAAGAGCGCCTTGCGCGCCGGGATCGCCTACGCGCCGCAAGAGCCGCAATTGTTCAACGTGACCGCGCGCGAGCATATCCTGTACGGCAAGAACGACGCGACCGATCAGGAGATTGTCGAAGCGGCGCGTCTGGCGCGCGCCGACGGGTTCCTTTCGGCGCTGCCGGACGGCTACGGCGCGATGCTTGGCGAAAACGGCGATCGCTTGTCCGGCGGTCAGCGACAACGGTTGGATCTGGCGCGCGCGTTGATCAGTCGCGCGCCGTTGCTGATTCTGGACGAACCGACCAGCAATCTGGACGCGGAATCCGAATTCGAATTCCGCAAGGCGTTGGACGGCATCAGGGCGCGCGGGGATATCACCATCGTCCTGATTGGACACCGGCTTTCGACTGTCGCCAGCGCGGACAATATCGCTGTTCTGCAGGAAGGCGTCGTAACGGAATCCGGGACGCACGAAGAATTGCTGCGGCGCGGCGGCTGGTACGCCGAAGCGTTCGAGAAACAGAGCGGTCAAACCCTGCACGCCGTCGAGAGCGCCGGTTGAGATGGGCGCTCCTCACCTCAAAAATTCGCCACGCGTAAAATTGATCGAGTGAATTGAATGACAACAGCAAAAAGCTTTGACCCAAAACCGTCGATCGACCTCAACGGGAAGGGGGTTTTGATCACCGGCGGAACCGGTTCCTTCGGCCGCGCCTTCGTGCGCCGTGTACTGGAGCTCTACGAGCCGTCGCGCCTGGTGATATACAGCCGCGACGAACAAAAGCAAGTCGCGATGGAGCAGGAATTTTCGGCGAAGCAATATCCTTGCTTGCGCTATTTCGTCGGCGATGTCCGGGACGAGGCCCGGTTGCGCCGTGCGATGAGCGGCATCGATGTCGTCATTCACGCAGCCGCCCTCAAACATGTGCCGGTCGCCGAATACAATCCGATCGAGACGATCAAGACCAACATCTTCGGCGCGGAAAACCTGATCAACGCCTGCCTCGACAAGGGTGTGGAGCGGGTCATCGCGCTGTCGACGGACAAGGCGGCCAATCCGATAAACCTGTACGGCGCCACGAAACTTTGCTCGGATAAGCTTTTTGTCGCGGCCAACAATCTTGTCGGTGCGGCGGAAGGCAAATTCGCCATCGTGCGATACGGCAACGTGTTGGGCAGCCGCGGCAGCGTCATCCCGATGTTTCGCAGCCTGATGGCGCAAAACGTCGAACGCCTGCCGATCACCGACGAGCGCATGACGCGGTTCTGGATCACGATCCGGCAAGGCGTGAATTTCGTTCTTCAGTGCCTCGGTGAAATGCAGGGCGGCGAAATCTTCATTCCAAAGATCCCAAGCATGAAACTGCTCGACGTCGTAAACGCGATCGCGCCGGGATACCCGGTTGAAATCGTCGGTATTCGGCCCGGCGAGAAACTGCATGAGTCAATGATCACGCCGGACGATGCGAACAGTACGCTGTCATTCGAAAATTGCTATGTGATCAGGCCGAACAGCATTCCCAAGCTCAAGGACCACGCCTACTCGGTATTCGGCGCGGACGGAACGCCTGTGCCTGACGATTTCCAGTACCGGTCGGATTTGAACGACTGGTGGCTGGAGCCGAAACAGTTCGAGGCTCTATTGGCGGAGCTCGATGATGCCGCCCATGCATGACCGTGTTCCGCGTCGCGCGACGGGCGTCCGAAAGATGAATGGTGGCGCGCGATGCGCGTTTTGATTTTCGGGGCGACC
>JAPPPC010000766.1:8910-10378 GCA_028817685.1 Rhodospirillaceae bacterium | reverse complement strand
AATCGTATAAGCCGGCGCGGGATTGGGAGAGGTCGTCTCCTGCGGCCATCGTGGCGGGGCGGTTCGCTGCGACGCGACGGATTCCGCCGCCGTCGCCGCCGTGATCGGCAAGGTCGATCCGCAGCTTGTCGTCAATTGCGTCGCCCTGACCGATGTCGATGGATGCGAAACGGATACGGCGCGGGCCGATGGCCTGAATCGGAAGGCGGTCGCGTCGATCGTCTCCGCTCTGCCGGAGGATGCGCGATTGGTTCAGGTCTCCACCGACCAGGTCTACGCCGGCGACGCCGCGCCCTATGCGGAAGACGATATCGGGCCGATAAACGAGTACGGACGAAGCAAGCTGGCGGGCGAAGTGGAAGCCATGCGGTTTCCGGGTGCGCTGGTCCTCCGGCTCAATTTTTTCGGGCCATCACGCACGCCCGGCCGCAGCAGTCTGTCGGACTGGATGATCGAAACCCTGGCGGCCGGCGCTCCGATGACCTTGTTCGAAGACAGCCTGTTTTCGCCGCTCCATCTGGAAACCGCGGCCCGCGTGACGGTCGACGCGGCGCGTCGCGGCCTGACCGGAATCTACAATCTCGGCAGCCGAGACGGCGCCAGCAAAGCGGATTTCGGCCTCGCGATCGCACAGCACCTCTCGCTCGATGCGGGACAAGCCCGGATCGGACAATCGGCGGACACGCCGGGACGGGCGCGGCGGCCGAAGGCGATATGCGCATGGACGTGTCGCGTATCGAAGCCGCGCTCGGTTATCCAATGCCAACCCTGCGCTCTGAAATTCAACGTCTATCCATCAGCCAGTGAGTGTCGTTATGGCCCAGAAAGACCCCGTCACCCTCGATACCGGTCGGTTCAAGGTCGGTCCCGATCATCCGACCTATTTCATCGCGGACGTCGCCGCAAACCATGACGGCGATCTGGAGCGGGCGAAGGATCTGATCCATCTATGCGCCGAGGCGGGCGCGAACGCCGCGAAGTTTCAAAACTTCAAAGCCGAGACCATTGTCTCCGACTATGGCTTTCGCAGCCTCGGCGGGCAGCAGTCGCACCAGGCCTCCTGGGAAGAGAGCGTCTACGACGTCTATGACGCGGCGGCCCTACCGATGGAATGGACGCAGGACCTGCAGGCGACTTGCGAGAAGGCGAACATCGACTATTTCACCGCGCCCTACGACCTTCAGATGCTGGACGCGCTATCCGAATATGTGGCCGCCTGGAAACTGGGATCGGGTGACATCACCTGGCTCGAGTCGATCGAACGCATGGCGGCCGACGGCAAACCGTTGTTCATGGCGACCGGCGCCGCCGACATGGACGAAGTCGACCGGGCGATGGCGGCGGCCCGCAAACATACGGACAAGATCTGCTTGATGCAGTGCAATACGAACTACACCGGATCGCTTGAAAACTTCAGGCATATCGCGCTGAACGTCTTGAAATCCTACGCGCAGCGATATCCGGAAAC
>JAPPPC010000766.1:3232-8900 GCA_028817685.1 Rhodospirillaceae bacterium | reverse complement strand
GCACGCCACCGTCCTGGGGGCCGTTGCGCTCGGCGCGCGCGCCGTGGAGAAGCATTTTACCGACGACACGGGACGCGACGGCCCGGATCACGGGTTTTCGATGGATCCGGAAAGTTGGCGCGAGATGGTGGCGCGGACGCGAGAGCTGGAGTACGCCCTGGGGCCGGCCGAAAAGCGCGTCATGGACAATGAACAGGAAACCGTTGTCCTGCAGCGAAGGGCGATCCGTGCGCGCGAGGATATTCCGGCGGGCGCCGCGCTCAGCGAAGACATGCTGATTTCCCTGCGCCCCTGCCCGACGGACGCGTTGCCGCCCTATCGGCTCGGCGAACTGCTCGCCAAGACCGCTACGCGCGACATTCCCGCCGGCGACGTCGTGCGCCGCGAGGACGTGTCGTAGGGCTGAGTGCGGCATCCCGGCTGGATGATGTATTCGGTAGGCGCGAAGCGATGACAACCTCCTCCGAGGCAAAGGTCGTCGTGCATGGCGGCTTGGAGAAGGCCGCGTCGACGTTTCTGCAGGAACGGATTTTCCCGAACGTTCCGAACTACGACTACGTGCCGGACATGAGGCAATCCCTGATCGCATTGGGTACCACGCATTGGAGCCAGCTGAACCCAACCGTGCTGTCCGATTTCGCGCGGCTGGCGGAAAGTCGCACTATCCTGAGTTCCGAAGGCTTGGTCTGCGTCGAGCGGGCCTATGACGGCGCATACACGAACCGTTCGAATCTGACGATCGCCAACCTGTCGCATCTACTAAAGGACGCCGTCCATCTGTTGATCGTTCTCCGGCGTCAGGATACCGCGATCGATAGCATGATCCGCTATAAGCAGCGGTATCTCGCCGATCCGAAATCGTTTTTGGTCGACTTTCCCTTTAAGCGGACGCCTGTTTCGACCGTTTGGGACTATCGCAGCCTGACCAGCCGATTGTTGCAAAGCTACAACTATCATCACCATTTGATACCGGCGTTCGACTTGTTGGGACCTGACCGGATAACGCTCTTGACGCATGAAGAGCTCGTGGAAAAACCGAACGTCTTCTTCGCCCGCCTCGGCAAGGTGCTCGACACGGATATCCATTCGCTGGTGGCGGAGTCGGAAAAGAAGGTGAACGCGCGCTCGGCGAAATATTCCGATTTACCCGAACAGTATGTGCCCATGCCACATGTCGTCCGCCGCCTGAACAATCTCAGCGGCAATCGCGTAGAAAAATTGCTGCCGAGCCGGGAGAGCGGGCTGACCGAGAAAATGAAGCGCGAAATCGTCGATATATTTCGCGACAGCAATCGCCAGCTCTCGGACCTTTTTGAACTAGACCTCGATGAATACGGATACTTCTGACGGATCGCCTCGCGCGGTGACTGGGCTGTCGGTGTACGTCGTCATCCCGGGCTACAACGAAGCGGCGACGATCGCGGATGTCGTACGCGGCGTTCGTCCTTATGCGACGCCGCTTGTCGTTGACGACGGGTCGTCGGATGGCACCGCTGACGAAGCGGCGCGAGCGGGCGCGCATGTTGTTCGCCTGAATCTCAATCGCGGTTACGAGGGAGCGCTCGATGCCGGCGTCGCAGAAGCCGCGCGCCTGGGCGCCGACGCCGTGGTCACCTTCGACGCGGATGGCCAATTCGATCCGTTGGATCTAGACGCCGTGATACGTCCGATTGCCGCCGACGAGGCGGATCTGGTACTGGGACAGCGGGCGCGTGCAGCCCGGTTCGGCGAAGCGTTGTTCAATGTCTACAGCCGGACGCGATTCGGTATCGACGATTTTCTGTGTGGTCTAAAGGGGTTTCGCATAGAGCTGTACCGGCGCTTCGGTCGCTTCGATATCGGTTATTCCATAAACACGGAGTTGGCGATGTTTTCCGTTCTCGACGGCGCGCGGGTCGCGACGGTTCCGGTTCGAATTCGGGCCCGCGAATCGGGGCCGCCGCGGTTCGGGTCGGGATTTCGCGCCAATCGCAAACTGTTCCGGGCCTTGCGCCACGCCGTTTGCATGGATGCGCGCGCGCGGTTCGGGATGGCGGCCCAATCGTGAAAACGGTCGCGATCGTTCAGGCCCGGATACGGTCCGAGCGCCTACCCGGAAAGGTGCTCTACGAACTCGGCGGGCGGCCGCTACTTGCATTCATGTTCGAACGGATTCGGCGGACAAAGGGGGTGGACGAACTCGTGCTCGCCACAGGTGATGATCCGGCGAACGCCGTACTCTCCGGCCTCGGACACGATTTGGGCGTCACGGTGTTCCAAGGTTCGGAGCAAGACGTCCTGGCGCGTTTCGCGTCGTCGGCGCGCGCGGCCGACGCCGACCGGGTCGTGCGGCTGACCGGGGATTGCCCGTTCTGCGACCCGGAAATCATCGACAGTCTTCTGGACCTGCAGCAACGCGACGCGCTGGACTATTGCGGCAACATGCTACCGCCCACTTGGCCGGACGGATTGGATGCGTCGGTCTTCACGCGCGATGTCCTGGAGCAGGCCGACGCGGAGGCGCGCCTGCCGTCGGAGCGCGAGCATGTCGTGCCGTGGATGTGGACGCATTGCAGCCTTCAGGGCGGAGAGCGCTTCAAGGCGGCGAACCTGGCCTGCCCGGAAGACCTGTCGTCGGAACGTTGGACCATAGACGACCCGGCCGACTATCTGATGCTGCGCTCCCTGGTCGCGGCGTCCGGCGCCGACGCCCTGATCGCCGCAGGTTGGCGGGAAATTTTGGATACCATGCGCGCGCGACCGCGAATCGGCGCGATCAACGCCGGCATCGAGCGAGACGCCGGCCTGGCGCGCAGCAGAGCGCAAGATGCGAATGGCGGGATTTCCAGGTGAAGGCGACAGAGTGATGACTTCTTCTGCCAATGACTATTCCGGACGATACCGGGAATCTCTCGCGCTGCTCGGGCGGGCCGAATCGGCGGTACCCAGCCAGGCGCAGACTTTTTCCAAATCCTGGACGCAATTCCCGCGCGGCGCGTCGCCCGTCTTCGCCGAACGCGCCGATGGCGGGTTCGTTTGGGACGCAGACGGCCATCGCTATATCGATTGGCCGATGGCGCTCGGCCCTTTGCTCCTGGGTCACAACTATCCGGCGGTCAACGACGCCGTCGCCGCGCAACTGTCCAACGGGGCCGCCTTCTCCCTTCCGACCGTCGCCGAACTGGTGCTTGCGGAGCGGCTGATCGACTGGTTTCCCTACGCCGAACGCGCGCGCTTCGGGAAGAACGGCTCCGATGCGACCTCCGGCGCGGTGCGCGCCGCGCGCGCCGTTACCGGTCGCGACCGCATTCTATGTTGCGGCTATCACGGCTGGCAGGATTGGTTTATCGGAACGACGACGCGCGGCGCGGGCGTACCGGCTGCGGTGTCCGCGTTGACGACGCCGTTTCCCTACAACAATATCGCCGCACTGACCGAATTGCTCGAGACGCATTCGGGCGCGGTGGCGGCGATCATCATGGAACCCATGGGGATCGTGCCGCCGGCGCCCGGCTATCTCGAAGCGGTGCGCGATTTGGCGACGCGGCACGGCGCAGTGCTGATTTTCGACGAATGCTGGACGGGGTTTCGGATCGATCTGAAAGGCGCGTTCGGCAAATTCGGCGTCGCCCCCGATCTCGCCTGTTTCGGCAAGGCGCTCGGCAACGGCGTGCCGATTTCGGTCATTCTCGGCCGCGCCGACGTCATGGATGTTTTCGACGAGGTGTTTTTCTCCTTCACGTTCGGCGGCGACATGCTCGGCATCGCCGCGGCGGACGCGGTTCTCGACGTGCTGGAGCGCGAACCCGTACTCGCCCATGTCGATGAAATCGGTTCCGCATTGATGGATGGATTTCGTGATCTGGTCGAAGCGCACGGCCTCGCCGAGAATATCGGGCTATCGGGCTATCCCGGGCGACACGTCATGGAGTTCGCCGGCGACGGACAGGACGGTCTGCTCTTGAAGAGCGTGCTGCAACAGGAAGGTCTGGCGCGGGGTGTGCTGGCGGCGGGGTGGCATGCGCCGTCCTATGCGCATACCCATGACGACGTGAAGAAAACAT
The DNA here is from genome assembly GCA_028817685.1 of Rhodospirillaceae bacterium. GTDB lineage: Bacteria > Pseudomonadota > Alphaproteobacteria > UBA8366. The sequence goes on along the minus strand of JAPPPC010000766.1, from coordinate 4,857 downwards.
TGGACGCCTACGATGCCGCTCTCGGCGTGATCGGCGACGGGATCGCGCGAAACGATCTGCCGCAACGCCTGATGGGCGAAACCGTGCAGGCGGTGTTCAGAAAACCGTAGAGACTGCCCGTATTCGGGCGAATTACATTGGAAAGCGATAGGATGGCAAAAGACGAAGAAAGCGTTCGCGAGCACTATGGCGACTTGGTGCAGAACTACACGGACGCGTATGACGCGGAAAATCTCTGGAACGTGAAGATTTACCCGGCGGCGCATTTCCGCTTGGTGAATTTTCTGAACACGCTTCGCAATTCGCCGAAGCAACGCGTCCTCGACGCGGGATGCGGCGAAGGATCGCCCTTGATCGCGGTCGCTGGCCTCGGCCACGACGTGCGCGGGTTCGATTTCACGGATGAGATGGTCGAGACCGCGAAACGGCAATTTTCCGCGAACGACATGGACCCCGCCTGGATTTCCAAGGCAAGCATCGAGGATTACGACAGTTTTGCCGCGCTTTGCGAAGACGGACCGTTCGACACCGCGATCTGTTTCGGCGTCTTACCGCACGTCAACAGCGAATTGAATTGCCTGCGGAATATGCATAAGGCGTTGCGCAAGGGCGGAACCGTGCATGTGTCGTTCCGCAACGAACTGTTCAACATGTTCACCTTCAACCGGTTCACCTACGGCTACATCATGGACAGTCTGCTCGGCGGCGCGCCGGAGGACATTCGCGAGACCGCTTCGGCGTTCCTGGAAGATCGTGTGGAGCGAAACATTCCGCCGTTGAGAGTCTCCACGGAACGGGGCAAACCCGGTTACGACGCGATCAAGGCGAAGATGCACAATCCCTTAGACATGCCGGCCTTGTTCGAGAACGCCGGATTCCGGTTCAAGCGGATATTCTGGTACCACTTTCATCCCATCTTCCCGATGTTGGAAGGGAAGGCGATCGACAAACGGCGGTTCCGCGAGGCCGCCTTCGAACTTGAGAAAAATCCCTTCGACACGCGGGGCGCTTTCCTGTGTTCGGCCTTCGTCGTGGAAGCGACGGCGGAATAACCGTCCACCCAGATGGACATACCGAAGAAAACCGAAGCGACGATGAGCGACGACCGGGCGACCGCGTCGATACTGTTCGACGACCTTTGGCCGATCATGCGATCGATCACCGGCGACGGCGTCCGCGAAACGCACGAAATACTTTCGAAGATCGTTCCCATGGAGAGTTTCGAAATCCCTTCGGGAACCGAAGTGTTCGACTGGACGGTGCCGCAAGAATGGCGTTTCCGCGACGCCTACGTCATCGACCCGAATGGTCGGAAAATCTTGGACGCAAAGGAGAATACGCTTCATCTGGTGAACTACTCTGCGCCGTTCGAAGGGATCGTGCCGCTCGAAGAACTGCAACGGCACCTCTATTCGATGCCGGATCGACCGGGTGCAATTCCGTATGTCACGAGCTATTACAAGCAACGATGGGGGTTTTGTCTGCCGGAGGATATGCGGCGCTCTCTGCCGCAGGGCGACTACAAAGTGGTCGTCGACACCGCGCTTTTCGACGGAAGTATGACGGTCTCTGAAATCGTGCTGCCGGGGGCCAGCGATCGTGAGGTGTTTTTCTCGACCTATACC